>JBEQCC010000029.1:0-11596 GCA_041639455.1 Pelosinus sp.
TCATAGATATAATCAAATTCTACATTGGAAATGTTGTTTGACGCTTACCGAAAATCCTACATAATTGACTAAAGGTATTACAAAAGCATATAATAATATTACCAACATTAGAAAGGAGGTACTTATTATGTTTGGCGTAAGCGAAGAGGTAAAAGTAGGCATAAAAAGCCAGGTGGTGATACCAGTTCGGATTCGGAATAATGCCAAAATCTCGCCAGGAGATGTTTTGATTATGACAAGTGATCGGAATGGACGGATTTCCCTTGTAAAAAAACCGGAGGATTGGGCTAAAGCGGCCTATGGTTGTTGCAAAGGAGCATGGGGAGATAAACCACTTGAATACTTAGAAAAAGAACGTGAAACATGGGAATAGTCGATTTTCTTAATCAGTATAAAAAAATAGCATTTGATACTAATGTTTTTATTTCTGTGTTCGCCCAGGAAGCGCTTGGTGCGAAAGTGATTCCAATAATTGATGTTGTAGCCAACCAAAAGACACATGAGATTATTACTTCTGTTTTAGCTTTCTCTGAGTGTGCCGTTAGACCATACAAAGAAGGGAATTGGGGAGCACTTGATCAAGTAAAACTTATGTTTCAAATGCCCAATTTGACTGCTTATGAAATGGATGAAATCGTAGCGGAAGAAGCAGCCAGGCTACGCGCTATATACAGCTTTAAGATGCCAGACGCAATTATAATTGCAACTAGTATTATCTATAAAGCTGATGTATTACTAACTAATGATTATCAACTGGCTAGTGTTAACGAAATCCCTGTCATTAAACTTGATGAACTTTAAAAAATAGCTATGGATTGATTCTTAGACTTAGTAGATAAGTAGCGAAACACGGGACACATCCAGAATACTGTGGGAAGCATAGATTAGTTTATTGATAAAATAAAGAAGACTAGGATTTAGATGGAGTTTTAACTCTACTTGGATCCTAGTCGCACTTATCTAGGGACTTATTCATTGAGTAAAAGGTATCAGCATATTACTGATACCCTTCAACTGAATTAAATTGTAATCTGAGCGCCTAACAAGTCAACAAAAGCTTTGAGCCAAGCAGGATGATTAGGCCATGCTTGAGCGGTGACTAATTTGCCGCAGGTGACAACGGGCTGATCTTGCCAAGCGGCTCCTGCCAAGCGGCATTCAGCAGAGCAAGCGGGGTAAGAGGTAACACTGCGATTAGATAAAACATCAGCAGCGGCGAGGAGCTGTGTACCGTGACAAACAGCGGCAACAGGCTTATCTGCTGCGAAAAATGCTTGAACAATGGCAATACTTTCATCATACATTCGAATATATTCAGGTGCCCGTCCGCCTGGAATGACAAGGCCTATATAATCATCAGGATTTACATCGGCAGCTGCTATATCTACAGGGATACGATGACCAGTTAATTCGATGTAGGTATCTAGATTTACAAAATCATGTACGACTAGCTGTAAGGTATCGCCCACCTTTTTGTTTGGAGCGGCGACATCTACTTGATAGCCTAGCATCATTAATGCCTGTTGAGGTACTTTCACTTCATAGTCTTCTGCACAGTCACCCGTTAACAATAAGATCTTTTTTGTCATGATTGTAAAACCTCCTTTTTGATTACCACAGGATTTCTAGATCCTAGTCTATCTTTCCTGCATTAAAGTATTCCTTTTTTTCTAAGATAAAGACCAACGCAGCAACTGGTAGTAAGGGCAAAAAGCAAAACGAGCCAAAAACCTATCATTGTATCATTTCCAGGTACAGGAAGAGTCATGCTCCAAAAGCTTGAAATCATCGTTGGAATAGAGATCAAGATGGTTGCAGAAGCCAAGAATTTCATAATATGATTTAGATTGTTGTTGATGACAGAAGAAAAGGCATCCATCATACTGCTTAGAATTTCACTATAGGTTTGTACGAGTTCTAAGGCCCGCTTATTTTCAATAATAACGCTTTCTAAGACATCTTCATCCTCTTCATGCATCTGCAGTAAGGGGCGCATTTGTGGGTCTGAGCGCATACGAAGTATTGTCTCAGCCACAATTACATTGCCGCGCAAAGCAGCGGTAAAATAGGTGAGTCCTTTTTCCAGGTCAAGGAGCTGGAAGACTTCTTCATTTGTTGTCGATTTACGCAAGTTAAGTTCAATTTCATCTGTCCGTCTGCGGATTTGGCGTATGTATTTTAAAAAGACAGTATCTGCATGATACAAGATTTGAAAGAAAAATTGGGTTCTCCTGGCAGTATCAAATAAGAAGCGGCTTCGATCGTTATGTTCAGGGAGCACTTGTACTAAAGGGTTACTGATGGTGATCGTTGTATGTGGGGTTAGTATAATGCTAAGAGGAGACGTTTCATAACGATCCTCGCCGAGAGAAAGGGGTACATGAATAATAGCAAGAATACAGTTTTGTCCTAAAATGATTCTAGGACAGTCATCTTCATCGATTGCAAAGCGAAAAAAGTATTCAGGGATTTGAGCGGCAGCTGACAATTCTAAGATTTCTTCTGCTGTTGGGTCGATGAGCTTTATCCAAACTCCCTTTTCAGAAGGGTCCCATGAAACTTCCTGGAGCTTGTCTTGCAATGTTTTGTAGGTTGTCAGCATATTCTTCTCCTATTAGCCTTTTTGCACCCAATATTGTGCCTTAGAAATGCCTTCTAAATCGATATTTTCTACAATTCCGACAATGGCTGCGTCAACAGCACTATTGTCGTTGTTCATTACCCGCCGTGCAGAGCTTCCGGTAGAGACTAGCACCGTATCGCTATTGCCAGCTCCTACAGTATCGACTGCAACTTGCAGGCTGATGGTATTCATTCCGTCTAAATTTAAGGGCTGAACCACTAATAACTTATTGCCGATTAAACTTTCATTTTTAGTCGGGGCCACAACGGTTCCTACCACTTTGCCAAGCCACATAAAATTTCCTCCCAATCCTTTTTCGGTTTAGTCTTTTTCTTAAATCTACCTGTTTTTATTGGATAAAAGATTACAATTTCCTTTGTATTATTTTGTGTCGCCATGGAATATTATTGTTTTGTAATTTGAACATAAAAGGGATTACATTGGAAATGATATTTTTACAAGTATAAGGTTTGTATTTTTCATTAGATGGCAGATCTGAGGATACCTTCGATTTCCTCCTGAGGACCTTGACGAGGATTGGTTACGCAGCAAATGTCTTTTAGAGCGTTTGCTGCAAGAGTTGGAATATCTTTTTCATTAAATCCCCGTACTTCAGAAAGTGTCTTGGGGATTTTAAGATCCTGGATCAGTTCTTTAATTGCAGTTACTGCCAGCAAAGCCGCAGCTTCGTCAGATAGATCTTTCGTATCCTTACCTAAAGCACGGGCAATGGCAGCATAGTGATGAGGTACAGCATGGCGATTATAGTCGACTACATAGGGCAGCATGATCGAATTGGCTAAACCATGGGGCAGGTTATACATTCCGCCTAGTTGGTGTGCTAGAGCATGTACATAGCCTAAGCTGGCATTATTAAAGGCAATCCCAGCCAAATATTCAGCATAAACCATCATTTCTCTTGCATGTATATCATTGCCATTTAAAAAGGCAGCTTTAAGATAACCCGCAATCAGTTCAATGGCTTTTAGAGCTTTACAATCTGTGACAGGGGTGGCATTTGTAGATACATAGGCTTCAATCGCATGAGTCAATGCATCCATTCCTGTAGCAGCAGTAAGGCTGGGCGGCATCCCTAACATTAGTTCTGCATCATTTACAGCGATAATTGGTGTTACATGCCAATCGGTAATTGTCATTTTAATGTGATTTATTTCATCCGTAATGACACAAAATCGAGTCAATTCACTGCCAGTGCCGGCAGTTGTATTGATGGCAATTAGAGGAGCAGAGGTCTTCTTGGATTTATTAAGTCCTACATAATTTTTGATCTCCCCTCCATTGGTTGCGAGTAAAGCAATGGCTTTAGCGCAGTCATGAGGTGAACCTCCGCCAAAAGAAATCAGAAAATCACAACCATTATCCTGAAATAATTTTAAGCCATAATCTACTTGCGGGATTGTTGGATTAGGGGAAACATCATCATGGATGATATAAAATACACCCGCACTTTTTAAAACATCTGTTAATTTATCAATTAATTTCATTTCCACTAGTATTTTATCGCTTACAATAAGAGCCTTGCGAAATGCCATGGGCTTTATATAGTTTACAATTTGATCCAAGCAGCCAACTCCTAAAATACTTATAGGTGTCATAAAATATTCAATGACTTTTTTGTTCATATTTTTTTCTTAACCTCCTTATATTAGCCTAGTTAAAATAACCATAACATTGCTATTTTATTTCAGCAAGAGTTATTATGTATAGTTTTGGTGATTGAGCAATAAATCAATACAAGATAACAAGGGAGAACCTATATATCATTTTATTTTGCCAGTTGTAAGAGTAAATCAGACAATGGAATTTTATTAACATCTTACGAAAAAAAATTGCTAAATGTCTAAATGTAAGAAGGAAAGAAACTTCACGTTACGGAATGATTTATTATATGGAAAGTGCAACAAGGTATGAGGGAGGCAAAAAGTTTGTTTGGGAATGTGATTGGCGATTTTATTACCGGGTTTCAATTTTTGACACGAATTCCAATCAAAACACAAACCCAATGGTCGCCAAATAGTTTCAGTCAGAGTGTTAAATATTTCCCGCTTATTGGCGGGATTATTGGTTTGCTCTTAGCTGGGAGTATCTATGGAGCGCAAGGGATTTGGGGAGTAAAGATACCGATGCACCTTCTGGCAATCGGATTGGTTTTGTTTGAAATCATATTGACCGGGGGGTTACACTGTGATGGGTTAATGGACACCATTGACGGTGTTTTTTCAGGAAAACCTCGTGAAAAAATGTTAGAGATTATGAAAGACAGCAGAGTCGGTGCTTTTGGTGCAATGTCTTTTTGTCTGTTAATCTTTGTAAAATATTCTTTGATTCTGGATATGGATACTGGGTTATTACCTTTAGCCATTTTAGTTATGCCGATTGTAGGACGGACAGCCGTTGTCATTCCGATTACGTTCTATCCTTATGCCAGGCTCGAAGGGTTAGGAAAAGCCTTTTATCAATCTTCACATAAGTATACCCTTTATGTGGCAGGAATATTAGCAGCACTGCTGCTGATTCCTTTGGGTAAAATTGTAATCGTAAGTGGAGTTATTGGTATAGGTTTCGCGTTTCTTCTTTCTGAGTATGTCAGTAAACGTCTTGGTGGCTTAACAGGGGATGTATATGGGGCGACGATTGAACTGACGGAAATTGTTACCTTGTTGGTATTCGTTATTTTTTCATAGCGGAAAGAAGGTGATTCTTTGACTAGGGTAATTTTTGTGCGCCACGGTCAGACTTCCTGGAATCAAGAAGGGAAATACCAAGGACATAGCGATATTTCATTAAATGAAAGAGGAATAAGACAGGGAAATTTAGTGGCAAAGCGTTTAGCGAATGAAAAAATAAGCGCGATCTATAGCAGCGATTTATTGCGAGCACAGCAGACTGCTGAGGCTATTGCGGAGTATCATGAATTGCCCGTTATAACCAAGCCGGAGTTTCGTGAAATTAATTTTGGCATTTGGGAAGGACTTACCTATCAAGAAATTATGGCAGATTGGTCAGAAATCTTAACTGAGATGTATTCTAAGCCAGGTGAAATCGGTCCGCCTCAAGGGGAAAGTTTTCAGATTGTTAAACAGCGCGTAACTCGCGCACTGCAAGAGTGTATTAAAGAGCATCAAGAGCAGACTATTGTTCTTGTTTCCCACGGGGGAACGATGAGAGTGCTGCTTTGCGCTGCATTGGGAATGGGTTTAGATCAAATGTGGTCTATGCGCCAAGATAGCTCGGCAATTAATATAATTGAATATAGTAATAATCGGGCAGTAGTAACGTTAATAAATGACACTTGGCACGTCAAAGATAGTTAATGTAGGCTGAATGGGATTTTTTTAACTAACTACTTGATTATATTGCTCATCTGTGAATAGTGGATAGGAGAATGAGATAAACTGTAGTACTATTGTGATAATAGAATAAATTGCCACCAAACAGGTGCCTCTTTCACTAGAGGAGAATAGGGAAGTTCGGAAGGGAAGTATATTCTTTAAACGACGCGGTCGCGCCACTGTAATCGGGGAGAAGGTCCTGCAAATGCCACTGGGAAACCAGGAAGGCGCAGGAATTTTAAAGATCCGTAAGTCAGGAGACCTGCCTGTTATGGCTGTCATTTACCCTCGCGTAAGGGGTAATGCCAGAAGGATGGGATTTTTATATAAAAAACCTAGCCTTTTGGGCTAGGTTTTTTTGTATACTTTTTTAAAGATTCATTACATTATTCTTCTTCGTATCTTTGCGGTTCAAAATGTTTTGTTTTTTTAGGATTTATTAATATTTTTCTAAACTATAATTTTAGGAGGGGCAGATATGGATTTGGAAGCTAGAGTTGATGAATTGTTGAATGGGGCGGCTAAGCCGCCTCAGAGTTTAGGAAAATTAGAAAAACACTTCAAGAAAGTGATAATGGCATGGGGCGAAATTCACTCGGAGATGAAACCGCATCATATCATCTTTGCAGCTGATAATGGAATTATTGAAGAAGGTGTTGTCAATTATCCAGGGGAAATTACCTATCTGCAAGCCAAAAATATGGCAGACGGCAAAGCGACGATAAGTTGTTTTTGCCAATGCAATCAAATACCTTACAGTGTGATTGATATTGGTATTAATAATGAGAAAGAAGCTGGCATTCATCATAAAGTAGCCTTTGGAACAAAAAATTTTATGAAAGAAGAGGCTATGACGCAAGAGGAATTTGATCGGGCTTGGGCGGTGGGAAAAGAAGTGGCAGCAGATCTAGTTCAGAGGGAAGGAGTGAATATCTTCTCTTTTGGTGAAATGGGGATTGGCAACACGACAACTTCATCGGCTGTTTTGCATGCTCTTACAGGAATGCCGCCGGAATTCATTGTTGGCTGCGGAGCAGGATTGAGCAGCAGCGAATTCTTAAAGCATAAGCGAAATGTAGTAGCAAAAGGCGTAGAGCGTCATAAAAATAAAATGCAAAAGGTTGAAGATATTTTACGCTGTGTAGGAGGATTTGACATTGTAGGTATTTGTTCCGGAATGCTGCAATGTGCCAAACTAGGCGTTCCTTTTGTAATTGATGGATTTATCACAGCAGTAGCTTATGCTTGCGCATTTCGTATAGACAATACAATTGAGAAGTACGGAATCCCTTCTCATATGTCAAAAGAGCCCGGTATGGCTTATTCACTATTGTTGGGGAATATTCCGGCAGAGGATGTGATTCTTCATGCCAACATGGCTTTAGGTGAGGGGACGGGTGCGATTCTAATGGTCTCTATGCTAAGAACCATGTCATACACTATGAAAAACATGGCAAGACTTTCCGATTTTGTATTAAGTGAACCCGCGCCAGCACAGACTGCTGCCGTATAATAAATTGTCTTTGCTTGCTGTAATATAGCAAAATATTGCCCTTTGCAGGAACTGGTTTCCCTTTTATCTAATACTTATCATGTTAAAGAAGGCTTAAATTCAGCTGATTGTTTTTCACATTGGCTGCATGAAGTCGTATTATCAAAAGATGCAGATGCTCTAAGGTCCCGCTTGTCAAAGATGGGGATCTTGGAGTGGTTTGGTTGTTGGATGATAGTAACAAAAATGATATAGTATAGAAGTTTTGATAAGGGGAGGATTGCGAGTGCAAGCATTAAATCGATTTACCTTAGGCGAAATTGTCAATACTCAAATTTTACAAGAAATACAAGATAAATTCTCTGAAGCAACTGGATTGGCGGCAGTGATTGTTGATCCGGAAGGCAATCCGATTACAAAACCCAGTAATTTCACTAAGTTTTGCAGCTATGTTCGGTCTCTTCCTCAAGGGCTAACCCGATGCGTGCAATGTGATGATAAGGGGGGGCGTCGCAACCAGAAACCTTTTGTGTATACATGTCATGCTGGCTTGACGGATTTAGCGGCTCCTATAGTTGTAGAGAATCAATATATTGGTGCATTTCTCGCAGGACAAGTTATTTTGCTTCAAAAAGATGATGATGTAAAAAGCAATATGTTCTGTTGTACAGATGATTTGGGACTGGAGGCAGAACGATTATCGGAATTTTTTGATATCGTGGAAGTTGTGCCGGAAAAACGCATAAAGGCAGCAGCAGATCTAATCTACATTATGTCAAATTATATAGTGGAAATTGGTGTGGCCAATCTTGCCGGCAAGCACCTTGTAAAAGAGATAAAGGCTAAGGCGGAATTAGAAACAATGCTCCGTGCTACGGAATTAAAAGCACTGCAATCTCAGGTCAACCCGCATTTTTTATTCAATACCTTAAATACCATAGCTCGTTTAGCAATGCTGGAGGGGGCGAGTCAGACTCAGGAAGTAGTCTATGCTCTATCGGATTTATTACGTAATAATTTGCGGGATATAGAAATATTAAGAACCTTAGAACAAGAAGTAAAATCCATTAATGATTATTTTCTGATCCAGAAGATGCGTTTTGGCGAACGTATACAGACCTATATTGATGTGGATGCGTCCATTATGGAAATAAAAATTCCTCCTTTGACTCTTCAGCCTTTAGTGGAGAATGCCATTATTCATGGACTGGAAAGCAAGGTGGAGGGTGGAGTGGTTCACATTAGCGGACGACTAGAGGGAGAAGAGGTTATTCTCATAGTCAAAGATACTGGCATTGGTATATCATCAGAAGAAGTTGCAGCTATTTTTCGTGCAGAAAAACGTAAACAAATTCATGGACAGACGACAGGCTTGGGAATTATTAATGTTCACAAGCGAATTCAGCATTACTTTGGTAATGAATACGGTCTTACGATGGAGAGTAAACTAGGAGAAGGTACGAGCATTTACATCCGCCTTCCCTACAGTCCAATGTAGGAGCAGTACAGCAAGGAGAAAAGAATGTATACATTATTGATTGTAGATGATGAACAATTAGAAAGGCAGGCCTTGCATTTTATTGTTGCGCAAAAATGTCCTGACATAAAGGTGATTGGCGAAACGGGAGATGGAAAGAGTGCTGTTCAGATTGCTGCAGCGCAAAGACCAGATATTGTTTTAATGGATATCCGCATGCCGGAAATGAACGGGCTGGAAGCGGCAAAGCGCATTCGTGCTTTGTCGCCTGATACTATAATTATCATGCTTACGGCTTTTGATGAATTTAGCTATGCAAAGCAAGCATTAACGATTGGAGTCGTTGAATATCTCTTAAAGCCTGTTCGTCCGGATGACATTATGCATACTTTAGAACTTACCATTCAAAAAGTGGATGAATTGAAGCGGAAAAAACAAGAAGAAGCCTCTTTGCGCAAAAGTGTAGAAGATGCCATTCCCTTTATTCAAATGTCTTTTGTCTATGATCTGATTTCTGGAAATATTAAAGAAATGGAGCATTTTCAAGAACGATCGCGCTTTTTAGGAATGAACATAGATCCTGGTGTAGTCTTGGTTATTGATGTTGATAATTTTAAGCAGCTTACCTCTAGCGATAGTGAGTTAGAAAAACAGATGATTAAACAAAAAATTTACAAACTGATTTGTAGTGTTGCTGGCGATTATGCACTGGTTACCCCATTTGGCAGTGACAATTTGATTGTTTTATTAGGCTTTGCGGAAGAAAGCGAAGAAGAAATAAAAAGTAATGCCCAAAAAATTGCTGTAGATATACAAGAATGTATTGCGCAAGCCATGAATATCAGTATTACCATCGGAATTGGCCGATATTACAGTGACCCAAGAGAAATCCATAAATCCTATTTAGAAGCTTTGCATGCCCAGCAGCAGCGATTTTATTTAGGTGATAGTCAGATCATTCATGTGGAGGATGTACCCTATCTGACTACAGGGCCTTTTAACTATCCTTTTCATTATGAGCGAAATGTGCTTGACAAGGTGCGATGCGGTGATCGAAAACAAGCAAAAGAAGCACTGCATGAATTGTTAGATGGAATATTTGCGAGTAAAGCTAATATGGACACGATTAAAGCATGTGGGCTGGAATTGTTAATTGTATTGTCTCGGTCAGCCGTAGAGGGTGGTGCCAACGTAGAACACTTAACACTATTGAATTTAAACTGTATAAATCACTTGCATGAGTGCAATAATAAAACACAGGTAGAGGCATGGATGTTTGCTTCTTTAGATCATTTTATGGACAATATGCTTGAAAATAGAAGCAGTATGAACCTTAGAGTCATTAATAAAGCATGCGATTATATTATGAAAAACTATCATAAGAATATATCCTTAGAAGAAGTTGCTCAAACGGTGCATTTAAGCCCCTTTTATTTTAGCAGGCTTTTCAAGCAAGAGAAGGGTTTTAATTTTGTGGATTTTCTAACGAAAGTAAGAATTGAAAAAGCGAAGCAAATGCTGCAGAATCCTGATCTTACGGCAGTGAGAATTGCTGCAGAGGTAGGATATCAAGATGCCAGTTACTTTAGCCGTGTATTTCGTCAGACAATGGGAATGACACCAAATCAGTATCGAAATGAAATTCGTACTAATAAGCAAGAATAAAAAAACGATGCAAAAAAGTTCCATATCAGAGCAAAAAAAGAATAAAAGATAATTCTGAATAAAAAAGGATTATGAAAGATAAAATAGGACTACGATAAAGTAGTCCTATTTTGCGTTTGCGGTAGAAATACTTGAATAAAAAAACAAAATAATCCTGCAAGATAAACATGGAAAAAGTATCCAGATTATAGTTGGCTTGGATATAGCAATTATGTCCAGTGGCTAGGCAATAAATATGCAAGGTAAAAAAGTAAAAACGAGAAATAGTTATAATTGTCAAACTAATGTAAGGATTGCGAGGAAATGGTATGTCGGAAGAAAAGGCGAGAGTAGTTCAAGAATATGTACCAGGAAAACAAGTGACCTTAGCTCACCTCATATCCAACCCCAAAAAGGAGCTATGCGACAAGCTAGGGTTAGAGAGCACTTCGGCAATTGGAATCTTAACTATTACCCCTAGTGAAGCTGCCATTATTGCAGCGGATGTGGCAACAAAAGCAGCAGATGTAAAAATTGGCTTTATGGACCGTTTTACAGGGTCACTGGTACTGGTCGGTACTGTATCCAATGTGGAAGCGGCCCTTAAGCAAGTAACCAGTTTATTAGTCAATAGTTTGGGTTTTAGTGGTCCCAAACAAACGAAGTCATAATATGCAGAAGGTGATGTTAGTTGGGGCCATAGGGGCGGGCAAAACATCTTTGATTCATACGCTGCAAAAAGATGCCCGGTCAGCCGAAAAGACCCAAAGTATCCAGTTTTCAGATGGAGCTATTGATACTCCGGGAGAATATGCTCAGATACCGCGTTTTTATTCGGCATTAATGACAACAGCTATGCAAGCATCCGTTGTCGTTGTTGTGCAGGATGCAACAAATCTGAAAGTAACTCTGCCGCCTGGATTTGCCGGAATGTTTTCTCGCCCTGTTATTGGGGTAGTAACAAAAGTCGATGTACCTGGCATTGATCGGGAGAAAGCTAAATCTCG
>JBEQCC010000030.1:0-11547 GCA_041639455.1 Pelosinus sp.
AGAGAAGCCCAACAAGAGGTCCCAAGTGAACCTCCCTCCAAGATCCAGAAATCAGAGGACTCATGCTCTGCAGAGAAAGAAGGAATGAGACATTCACGTCCTCAATGTCTTCAACCGTTTTCAGCATCGAATCTGAAGACCAACGAAGAAACTGTCTCCAAGACCGTTGTTGCTCCTGTGCTCCCTCCTTTGGCTTCTGTGACTAGTTCGAGAGCTCCTGTTGCTGTACAGTTGTCAAAAGCTGCTGTAAACGAAGGTCTAAATATGGATATTGTGTCAGGCATTGCCTATGAGGCGGAAGTCTTTGGCTTGTGTTTTGCCACAGAAGATCAAAAAGAAGGCATGACTGCATTTGTAGAAAAAAGAAAAGCCACTTTTTCTGGAAAATGACCCTTGATCGCTGGACAAAATGAAAAATGGCCTTTAGCGTAAACCTCTTTCAGATGCATGCAGTAGAATGCATGTACTTGCTGAAAGAGGTTTTTAAAAAAACACGATCTCTTACTTTCGGTAGAGGCAAAGAAAATGTTTTTCTGATAAAATAAGTCAATTAAGGCAAAAGGAGGCTGGAAATGAAGATTGGTCAAAAAATTTCATTGTCTTTAGCAGTTATTCTAGGTTTAATCGTTATTATGGGAATTTATTCCATATGGTCTTCTAATCGAATAAAAGATGGTGTTGGAGATATACAATCCAGTAATGCCAGAGCCATTATTTCAGCAAAGGCTGAAAATGAATATACTGGCGCAGTATTGGAAATCAGACGCTATATAGCAGATGGAGATGAAAAATATAGCAAGAACTTTGAGGACAAGTTAGGATCAGTCATTGAATTGGAAAAGCAGCTACTCAGTTTAACGCCTCAAGAAAAAAAAGCAGATGTAGAGAAACTAATTGATGATACAGAAAAGTATAAAAGTGGCGTAGTCACTAGGCTGATTCCTGTACTGCGGGAACAATATAAAGAAAAAACTGCTGGAAATCAGTTAAAGGCAAATGACTTATCTCAAACAAGCGGTATTATTACTCGTGAATTGACTCCCTTTGCTCAAACAATACAGGAAGCACTTCATACCAGCGTTGAGGCCAACTCCAATGATGCAATTGTAGAAGTTAGTCAGGTCAATCAAAAAGTATCGAGTGGTATTTATACCACAATTGTATTAAGTATTGTTGCACTCGTATTTGGGATCATACTCAGCATTTATTTAACGAAGCAGATTACTTCACCGATCAGCAAAATTACCAATGATATCGATCTCATGGCAGGTGGAATTTTTACAGGCAAAGATGACCCGACACTCAAAGCAAGAAGAGATGAATTTGGGCATGTAGCAGATTCTCTTTCCAAAATGAAAATGAATTTGAAAGCCCTTATTGTAAATGTACAAGAAAAGACAGAGCTGCTTGCCAGTTATTCTGAAGAATTGTATGTTAGTGCAGAACAGTCTGCTCAGGCTTCTGGTCAGGTCGCTGATTCGATCATGAATGTGGTGGCAGGCACGGATAAACAGGCAAAATCCATCCATACCACTTTAGCTATAGTGGAAAAATCGGCAACGGATTCTAGGATGGTAGCTAGTAATGCACAAAATACGGTTTCAACGTCCGATGCAGCTACTACAGCTGCTGTAGAGGGCGAAAAGCTGATTACCTCAGCACAACGTCAAATGAATAGTATTGAAACTACAGTGGGAAGCTCAGCGCAAATCGTAGAAAAGTTGGGCGAGCGCTCTAAGCATATTGGACAAATCGTAGACACTATTACAGGAATTGCTGGGCAAACCAATCTTTTAGCACTTAATGCTGCGATTGAAGCCGCTCGTGCAGGAGAGCAGGGGCGAGGATTCGCCGTAGTCGCAGAAGAAGTACGAAAGCTGGCAGAGCAATCAGAAGATGCTGCCAAATTAATTGCACAATTAATTGGAGAGATTCAGCTTGAGACAGACCAAGCAGTTGCAGCCATGCATAGTGGCACAAAAGAGGTACGACTTGGCGGTAAAGTTGTAGCTGATGCTGGACTCGCTTTTCAAAACATTATACAACTTGTGAAAGTCATTACCACCGAAGTAACAGAAATCGCTAAATCAGGGGAAGATGTACTAGCCAGCAGTCAAGAGATTGTTGAAATCGTTCGTGGAATCAACGAAGTCACTCAAGATACTGCAGTGCAAACACAGACTGTATCTGCGGCAACAGAGGAACAAACTGCGTCTATGGAAGAAATCGCAGCAACTAGCCGTAGTCTTACTACCATGGCCGAAGAACTGCAAGCAGCAGCACATAAGTTTAAAATTTAAAAGTACATAGAAAAAAGTCTCTTGGCATCGCATTGTGAATGCCAAGAGACTTTTTTCATGACCTGGAAATATTCTTATTTTTTCATGACAGTGGCTTTACCATCAATCACAATTGTTCCTTCTTGATTGGTTACGAAGGTTCTAAAAATCAAACGATTTTTTGCTTCAATTTTTTCAATCACTTCAACGGTGGCTGTTACAGTATCGCCAATTTTTACAGGAGCTTTGAAGGCTAATTCCTGCCCCATATAAATTGTATTTGCACCAGGTAAAGTAGTGCCTAGTACTGCCGAAATGAAGCCTGCTGACAGCATACCATGAGCAATACGTTCTTTAAACATGCTGGTTTTAGCAAACTCAGCATTCACATGTACGGGATTGAAATCCCCAGTTAGACCAGCGAATGTATATACATCATATTCTGTTACCGTTTTAGACATGCTGGCTTTGTCCCCAACTTGAATATCCGCAAATTTTACGTCTTGTATCATGAATAATACCCTCCCTTAATTGATCAGTATACTCTGATGAGTAATGCTCGTCCCTTGCCGTCTTAAATGAGACTTTTCGAGAGACTTACTACAGTATTCCAGAAGTCGTATAAATCAAAATAACTACAAATACCATCAAGGTTTTGATAATTGTTAGTACGAAAATATCACCATAAGAGTCTTTATGAGTCATTCCGCAAACTGCAAGCAAAGTAATTACAGCACCATTATGAGGTAATGTATCCATACCCCCGGAAGCCATAGATGCTACTCTGTGCAGAATTTCAGGAGACATGCCGATGGAATTTGCCCAAGCTAACCAATCCTTTGCCATTAAGTCCAAAGCGATGGACATACCGCCAGAGGCTGAGCCAGTAACACCAGCAAGAATATTTACCGTCACTGCTTCTGATATGAGAGGTGAGCCGCCCACTTTAATACTCATTAACGCATTGGAAATATTCTTAAAACCGGAAAGAGAAGAAATTACATTACCATAACCAACTTCAGATGCAGTGTTCATAATTGCTAACAAGGATCCAATGGCACCAGCGTTTAAGGATTTGGCTAATATGCCTTTTCCTAGATTGTTGAAACCAAGAGCGATTGCCAGCAAGATACCACATACTAGGGCAATAATGAGTGACCAGATACTAATAACATTTTTGATTGAAGCGACAGTTAAAGGAAGTTTCATTGCTTTAAAAGGTTCAAGCATATTAGGATCCCATGTGAAGACTTGTGTCATAACATAGTTTACAACTAGTACAGTTAACAATGGTAAAATTGCAACTTTAAAAGAAGGTAAATTAATTTCGGTTGAAGCCTCAGGCTCGTTCAATGTGTGTGCGCCATAGCCTTCACCACGGTCTGCAGCTTGTTTACGGCGACGTTCTAACCAGAGCGTACCCAAGATAAAAATCAGAGTACCTCCAATAAGACCTAAAATCGGTGCGGCATAAATATTGGTACCAAAAAAGTTAGTAGGGATCAAATTCTGGATTTGTGGAGTACCAGGCAAAGAATCCATCGTTGCAGTAAAAGCTCCTAAGGCAATTGCAGCTGGTAATAATCTTTTAGGAATATCAGCTTCTTTAAATAATGCGGACGCAAAAGGATATACTGCGAACACGACTACGAATAAGCTTACGCCGCCATAGGTAAGTGCTGCGCCAGCTAAAACAACTGCTAAAATAGCACGCTCTTTACCTAAAGATTTCATAATAGTGTGGGCTATACCTTTGGCAAGGCCAGTGTCTTCCATAATTTTACCAAAAACGGCACCTAATAAGAATACAGGGAAAAAGGATTTAATATACGTGACTGCTTTTGCCATAAATAGTTCTGTATAAGCTGGCATTAATGGTAGTCCAGACAGCGAGGCTGCTAACAAAGCAAACACAGGGGCAAACAGGATAACAGAAAAGCCTCTATACGCAAAAAACATTAAAAGAAATAAACTTAAGATAATACCTACTACTTCCAAAATGATGACCTCCTCTATTTTAGTTAACTATGAACCTAAAAGCAAGCTATTGTCTTGATAAGCCTCCTTTCACTATATCTCTAGATATATGCAAATTTTGTGCCAATTCAAATTAGGGTGAAAATTAGCAGTTTATTGTTTTTTAGAAGAGTCTCTGTATAGATTTATAGACAGTATGTATAAGAAAAGAGACATGTTTAGAACATAATAAATAATAGCTTTCCCAAGATCGCTCTTTTTATTCTAAAAGAATACAATTTTTGAAGTTACGTTAAACATTATAGAGGGAGTATAGCATTAAAAAAAATGAGATTGTCTGAACCAAAAGGCATAATGCCGCGATGCAGCATACAAAGAAGAACGTAAAACGCGAAGGACACAGAGTTCGCAGAGAGCACAGAAGGTATTTACCCTATTAATCTTTTCTCAGCGTCCTCTGCATCTTTGCGGTTCGGTTATGTTTTCGTGTGATTTTTTAAGAACACGTAGTATTTACTTAATATAACTAAAATATTGTAAATTATCTATTGTTATTGATGCTGTCTAAGAATGAGTACACCAATTAGCAGGAATAATAGAAGAAATGTCTAATTGCTTATTATCATAGAAGACATTTTGGAGGTGGGAAATGCGTATACGGGATTTAATGAACATGAACGTAGTAACAGTGTTGCCTACTATGATGTTAAAGGAAGCTGCAGTCATTCTTACTAATGCTGGTGCAGACAAGGCACTAGTAGTTGATGATGATGGTAAATTGATCGGATTCATTAGCCAAAGAGGATTTATTAAGGCGGTAGCGATTAGTAAGATAGAGGATCTATGTGTTCAAGATATTATGACGAATCGTGTTGTTCCTTTGCTATATACGAAGAGTGTTAGTGAATTAAAAGAAGAATTTACCTTGAATAAATGCCCTTTTTTCCCAGTGGTAGATGGGGAAAATCGCCCAATCGGTATATTACACCAAACCGACGTAGTTACCTATTTATCAGATAAATCCTTGCTATTAGTAGAGGAAACAGAAGCTATTATTCAGTCTTTGTATAATGGTGTTACTGCAGTAAATGCGGAAGGAATTGTAACGTTATTTAATGCCGCGGCAGAATTTATTACTGGATTAACGGCTGATGCCGTAATTGGACATCATGTGGATCATGTATTATCAAATACAGGACTTAGCCGAGTCTTAGAAACAGGGGTAACAGAAGTCAATCAACAGCAAACCATTGGTAATTGCACGATTATTACGACTCGATCGCCAATTTTTAATGGTAACAAAGTGATTGGAGCAGTGGCTGTTTTTCAAAATATTACAGAATTGCAGACCGTCGCTGTTGAATTGGAGAATGTAAAGAATTTGAAGAGTACCTTAGAGTCTGCAATTGAAAGCTTCTTTGAAGGCATTGTCATTGTAGATCGGAGTGGTAAGATCACAATGATTAATCAATCTTATTGTGATTTTCTCGGAGTCGAACGGGAAAGGGTCATTGGTCAGCATGTGGTTGACGTGATTCCCAATACACGTATGCATGTAGTTGCCCAAGACGGTAAAGCAGAAATTACAGAAATTCAAAGGATAAACGATCATAACTGTGTAGTAACTCGTATTCCGATTGTAAAAGATGGTGAAACAGTTGGGGCGGTAGGAAAAGTTGTATTTAAAGATGTGAAAGATTTAAAAATACTATCAAACAAGCTCAATAAATTAGAATTTGAGTTAGAGTATTATAAGGAAGAGCTGCGTAAAGCCTATGGAGGTAAATATACTTTTGACAGTATTATAGGGACGAGTGAGAAAATGCAATGGATGAAATCCATTGCACTAAAGGCCGCTAAAGGAAATTCTACAGTACTGATATTAGGAGAAAGTGGTACCGGAAAAGAAGTATTTGCCCAATCCATTCATAATGGAAGTATTCGCAATAATGGTCCTTTTATTAAAGTGAATTGTGCAGCCCTTCCAGAAAACCTGTTAGAAACAGAATTATTTGGCTATGATGAAGGAGCCTTCACAGGGGCAAAAAAAGGCGGGAAGCCAGGTAAGTTTGAACTCGCAAATCGGGGGACAATCTTCTTGGATGAGATTGGCGATATGCCAATTTCCATGCAGGTTAAATTGTTGCGGGTACTCCAGGAACGAGAATTTGAACGGGTTGGGGGAACCAAGACGATAAAACTGGATCTGCGGGTGATTGCTGCTACCAATCGTGATCTGACGAAAATGATTGAGAAAGGTGAGTTTCGTCAAGATTTATATTATCGCCTGGATATTATCTCTTTAGCGATCCCTCCATTGCGGGAACGTACGGAAGATATACCCGCGCTATGCGACATGCTGTTAAAAAAGATTAACAAGCGGGTGCAGCATGATGTTGAAGGAATCGCAGCAGCAACATTAAAACTATTAATGGCTTATAAATGGCCAGGCAATGTTCGTGAGCTGGAAAATGTGTTAGAAAGAGCATTAAATTTAATGGATGACCATGAAGTGTTAATCGCACCTGAACATTTACCTCCCATAGTAAAGAAGGTGAATAAAGAAAGCGAACCCATTGAAGTTTCCGATAATTTGGCTGGGATGCTGGATGATACAGAGAAGCAGGCAATTTTAAAGGTATTAGAAGAAGCCGGCGGTAACAAGAGTAAAGCGGCGAAGATTTTGGGAATTCATCGATCAGGATTTTATCAAAAGCTACAGAAACATAATATTAAATAGGATGGTTTATGATTTACACAAAAAGATTAATGAAAATGTTGACATGATGATAATATAATGTTATAATGACAAAGATCAATATCGAAAGCTAAGAGCCGTCATATTTGACGGCTTATATTTATATAGAAATTGCAAAAGTAATCGAGTATGTTCTGGCAAAGCAATACAATAAGTCGATTGTAAAAAATGATTGGTAGATTAGAGTTGTTCTCCTTTAAAAAAGAGTAATCATAAATCCTGTCTCTGCATATCCTATAAAGTAGTGGTAATGTTGATTAAGTACATAGTGGGCGAATTTACAAGGCGTATATGATTACCACTATAGTTTATAGGTTATTAGGGAGGATTCAAATGAGAATAGAACAGCGTATCCAGCAGCTTTATAAGAGGTTGTTAAAACTAGGATATTATCCATTTCAAGTACAAAGTATTATACACTTTGCAATTGGCAATAGTGATGTAGAGGCAGCTACTGCTGCTGATAAAATTAAAGTTGTTAATATCTTGGAAGACTATGAAAAATTAGCATATAATTTTTCTCTTGCATATAGTAAATAAGTAAATAAAGAGCCTACTAGGCTCTTTATTTCTGTCAATTTTAAATAAGTAGATTTTAAGTACCATTAAAAAAGGAAGGCTGGTAAAAACATGATTAGTACAAGTGGTTTGACGTTACGGTATGGAAAAAGGGCATTGTTTGAGGATGTCAATATAAAATTCACGCCAGGCAATTGTTATGGATTAATTGGTGCCAACGGTACAGGAAAATCAACTTTCTTAAAAATATTATCAGGTGAAATTGAACCCAATTCTGGTGAAGTTATTATTTCATCTGGAGAACGCCTAGCCGTTTTGAAACAGGATCATTATGAATTTGATGAATTTGATGTGCTGAAAACAGTTATTATGGGACATGCCAGACTTTTTGAAATTATGGAAGCAAAAGAAGTATTGTATGCGAAAGCCGATTTTACGGACGAAGATGGTATAAAGGTTGGCGAATTAGAAGGTGAATTTGCTGAACTCAATGGCTGGGATGCGGAAACGGAAGCAGCCCGCATGTTGACTGGTTTAGGAATCGGTGAAGAGCTACATACGAAATTAATGAAAGATTTAAGTGGTAATGAAAAGGTTCGGGTATTGTTAGCCCAAGCTTTATTTGGCTCTCCGGATATTTTGCTGCTGGATGAACCGACAAATCATCTGGATGTTGAATCCATTCGCTGGTTGGAAGAGTTTCTGTATAACTTTGATAACACTGTTATCGTGGTATCTCATGACCGTCATTTCTTAAATAAAGTTTGTACTCATATTGCTGATATTGATTTTAGTCAAATCCAGCTATATGTAGGTAATTATGATTTTTGGCAGCAGTCGAGTGAACTGGCATTGAAAATGGCTAAAGAAGCCAATAAGAAGACCGAAGAAAAAATGAAAGATCTGCAAAGCTTTATCCAGCGTTTTAGTGCGAATGCTTCCAAATCAAAGCAGGCAACATCACGTAGAAAACAATTGGATAAGTTGACATTAGAAGATATCAAGCCATCATCCCGTAAATATCCATATATCGCTTTTAAACCGGATCGAGAAGCAGGAGACCAACTATTAACCGTTGAGAATCTTTGCAAAACCATTGATGGGGAAAAAGTGCTGAATAATGTTAGTTTTGTTGTTACAAAGGCAGATAAAATTGCTTTCGTTGGTGCTAACAGCTTGGCGAAGACCACATTGTTTAAAATCTTAATGGGTGAAATGGAAGCGGACAGCGGTGAATTTAAATGGGGTGTCACTACTTCTCAGGCTTATTTCCCAAGGGATAATGCGGAGTATTTTGATAGTACATTAAATCTGGTAGATTGGCTCAGACAATTTTCTCGGGACCCGGACGAAACGTTTGTTCGAGGATTCTTAGGTCGTATGTTATTTTCCGGTGAGGAAAGTCAAAAAGCTGCCAATGTATTATCCGGTGGTGAAAAAGTACGGTGCATGCGGTCTAAAATGATGCTGAGTGGCTCCAATGTGCTGATTTTTGATGAGCCGACAAATCACTTGGATTTGGAGTCTATCACTTCATTGAATAATGGTTTAATCAGTTTTGAGGGGACCATGTTATTTGTTGCCCATGACCATGAGTTTGTGCAAACCATTGCCAACCGTATTATTGAAATTACGGAAGATGGTATCATTGACAAACGTATGACCTATGATGAATACTTGGAAACCGTAGCAACTAGAAAATAAGAATCTTTATATCGCACGCACTTCACTTATGAGGTGTGTGTTTTTTTTGATAAAAAATTTGCGAGCATAGCGAAGCAATTCTCTTCTTGTTAAGAGATTGCTTCATTCTATTCGCAATGACAAAAAATAATAAACCGCGAAGTTCGCAATACCATTTTTCTGATAAAATGGATATTGTAAATGTTTTTTGCATAAGGTATATATAGTAAGAATTTACTAAAACAGTATAGCTTTAACGGCAGGAGGATATTAGGATGAGAGAATATGATATACTAATAGAAAAATTTCATGATTTTTTCACTCAGGATGGGAATTCTTGTGTGAGTCTGGGAGTCAATAAGCATTTGGATGATCTGCCTAATCCTAGCTTGGAGAACGCTGCACTACGCATTGCTGCAGGGAGAAAATTATTGGCGGATATTATAAGTTTTCCGAAAGGGATATTGGAATTTGATCAAATCCTGGATTTAGATTTGGCGGCATTGGCTGTTGAATTTGCCATATATAGTCTCACGTATCGCTTTAATGGTAAAACCGAGCTGCAGCAAAAACCTACTGCAGGTGCCGATATTAGTGATGGAATGTTTCTGCTGTTCATCAACGATCCTCGTCCTTCTCACGAAAGACTGGATCATATTACAGCCCGCCTGGAAAAAGTACCTCACTACCTGGAGCAATTGCTTTTGACATTAGATAAACCTGTAGAACGCTGGGTCAGTATGGATATTGAAAAAGTCAATGGACTGCCAGAGTTCTTTGAAACTCTTTACAATTGGGCGAAGAGTGAGCAGTACAATCAGCTAGAACGGCTGGCAGCTGCAAAGCAGCAAGCTAATGAGGCTTTAGAGGAATATATAGCAAAACTCAAAGCAATGCCTACAACCACTAATTTTTTTATTGGGGCAGAGCAGGCTAAAATATGTATTGCCTTACGAGGTATTGATAAATCCCTGGAAGAATTACATGCAATGGCCACACGGTTTTTACAGAATACTAGAAAAGAACTGGAACTTTTGAGTGGGAAGTTAATTGATAAATACAGCTTGCCGACGACTACTACTTTGGAAGAATTGCATAATTTCTTAAACCAGCGATATCAGGTAAAGCTTACCCATAAAGATTCCTTCTCTGATATCCTTTTACGATATAAGGAGGAAAAGGATAAGATTATCAAGTATCTCCAGGAAAAAGAGCTGTTTCCCATAGGGGAAGGACAGGATATGCTGATTATGCAGACACCTGCTTTTATGGCTCCTTCCATTCCAGCCGGGGCTATGGTTTCTCCGCCGCCATTTCGCCATGGTACAAAGACCAGTGTGATTTACCTTACACTGAGTCAAGAGTTATTAGATGAGCATACGGAACTATCCATCCCTTCGATGATGATCCATGAGGGGATTCCTGGGCATCATTTACAGCTTGCTGCAGCAGCGAACCATCCATCCGTAGTGCGACGGCATTTTGATGCAATGGAGCATGCAGAAGGCTGGACCACGATGCTGGAAGATTATATGCTGGATATTGGGTATATGGGTGAATTAACCGATGAAGCCCGTTTTTGTGCGAAAAGGGATATTTCCAGAATTGGCGCGCGAGTGGCAATTGATTTATATTTTATGACAGGAGATATAAAATATTTAGATGTAGGTATTGATGTGGATGTAACTTCTGATGATCCTTTTATCAATGCTGGTAAACTGCTGCAAAAAGTGACTGGATTTGTGAGAGACAGAGTACAAGCGGAATTAAACTGGTACTCTCAAGAAAGAGCCTATCCTCTTTGCTACCTTACGGGCAATCAATTGGTGTGGGAATTAAAGACAGATATGGCCAAAGAGCAGCAAGGCAAACTAGAGGGATTTGAGTTAGATAAAGTATTTCACAGTATGTATCTGAAGGCGGGAAATATGCCTGTTGCCTTCGTGCGCAAGGTATTTGAACATGAAAAGCTGTTGTAATACAAATGGAGTTACAAAGAAAAATGTGAAGTGATTATAGGTTTCTGTAATTAAATGTCCATTTCATGAAGAATATTGTTGACAGTGCGAAGAATTTTTTGTATTATAATCAAAAAGAAGACTTTAATGACGATGAATGGAAGAGTAATTGTATTGGTAATATTCACAGCGAGCTGGAGATGGTGTAAGCCAGTAATATGCAATACAATGAAAATCATCCACGAGTTGCGGGCTGAAGAGTTAGTAAGCTGCGCCGGGCCTCTTTTAGAGGAATTGCTGCCCGTTATTGCGGCGAGGTATAGAGTATTTATGCTTCGTACCTATGAGATATTATGGTTATACCATAATAAGT
>JBEQCC010000031.1:0-9858 GCA_041639455.1 Pelosinus sp.
GTGCCTTTGCTTGTGGCTTGACGCAAAGCGGTCAAGTACTAAGTGCCATAGGGACGAGTGAGCAAATTCTTATGGTTGTTGATGAGCCCACCAATGATGTAAAGCATATTGATACTAATTTTACTTGTGTAAATTATGTTGTAGATGATAAGTACTATATTGCCGGGCAAGTGATTTCATCAGGTGTAATTTTAGATTGGTTTCGCAATGAGATGACCAAAGAGGATTTGACTACCTTGCTCGAAGAGGCTGAAAAGTCACCAATAGGAGCAAAGGGAGCAATGCTATTACCTCATTTTCGAGGGAAATATGCACCCGGAGCTGACCCCTTATCCAAGGGAACGTTCATTGGATTGACTACTTCTCATACAAGAGGAGACTTGGCAAGAGCGATCATAGAAGGACTCTGCTATGAATCTACAACAATTATAGAAGGTATACAAAAGATAGTAGGGCGTGAGATTGAGACTGTGAATGTAGTAGGGGGAGCAACAAAGTCACCTTTTTGGATGCAGATCAAAGCAGATATCTTAGGGAAGCCTGTTGTTTGTTTAAATGTACCTGAGGCTGTTACACTTGGTGCGGCGATGCTGGCTGGACTTGGTGCCGGAATATACAAGAATCCTGAAGATGCCGTACGACAGACAAGGCGTGATGATACAGTGTATCTTCCGGATCCAGTAAGGCATAAAGCATATCGTACCATGTTTGAAAATGTCTACCAAAACATTTATCCTGCGCTTCAAGAAATACATCACAAAATCGATGCTTTAATTAAGAAGGAGGAAAAATAGATGAAATTTTTAGTAGTAGGGGATCCAATGCTGACAGCAGATACGCTGACAAAAGCAGTACGTGATGTCTTCGGCGATGAAGCAGATGTAAAAGGGGTAGATTGGAAACCGGAGAGTGAGGAAGAATTTTGGTTCTTGCGCAGTCAGGTTGAAAAATTTGGTCCTAGTGCCGGAAAACCTCCAGCAGAACTGATTGAAGCAGGCAAAGATGCCGATGTGATTATTACGCATCATACTCCGCTAAATAAAGAACTGATTGAGCAAAGCAGTGCATCTTATATTGGAGTGTGTCGTGCTGGCACTGAAAATGCGGATGTCAATGCCGCGACGGTAAAAGGTGCTAAAGTAATGAAAACCATGGGACGCAATGCAGAGGCGGTATCCGACTTTACAATTGCACTGCTGCTGGCAGAGCTGCGCAATGTAGCAAGAGGTCATGCTGCACTAATGCAAGGCGACTGGAAAAAGAAATATGCTAATTCTGGATTTATGGGTGATGTGCGCGAAAAAACAATTGGTTTGGTAGGCTTGGGGTATATCGGACGTTTGGTTGCCCATAAATTAGCAAACTTTAATGTTCGCATTTTGGCATATGATCCATATATCAAGGCAGAAGCAGGGCAGGGATCAGGAGTGGAATTAGTCTCATTGGAAGAACTGTGCAGGCAGTCTGATTTCATCAGTATTCATGCCAGACTGAGCAAAGATACGGCAGGTCTAATTGGTAAAGAAGCTCTTTCATGGATGAAACCAACAGCATATTTGATTAATACTGCACGAGCAGGTTTGATTGATGAAAAGGCATTAATAGAAGCCTTAGAAAATAAACAAATTGGCGGAGCGGCTCTGGATGTTTTTTGGACAGAACCAATCGCAAAAGAGCATCCTCTGTTAAGCATGGAGAATGTTACTTTGACTCCTCATTTGGCTGGTGCGACGAATGATACATTTGCTCAGACTCCTTATTTATTATTGCGCGAATTGAAACGTGTTATCGATAATAAAGAAACTTCCAATTGGATTGTTAATTAATTTCTAGAGAGGTAGCCTTATGATGTATCCTCCTGTTCGACTGATTGCTCTTGATCTGGATGGAACGTTATTAGATGAAGAGAAAAAGATCCCTGATCAGGCTGTACAATTGATTGCCAAGGCCAAAGAGAAAGGAATCATTGTTACACTGGCATCGGCAAGGCCTTTTTGTTCTATGCTGCCTTATGCCCGCCAACTGCAGTTAGGGGCGCCGTTGATTTCTTTGAGTGGTTCCTATGTGACAAACGAAAGAGAAGAAAGAATCTGGCTAAAAAGACCGATGGATTTGCTGAAATTTAGAGAGATGGTTCGCATTTTTGAAGAAGATAACTACTATATCAAAGTGTATTTAGAGAATCAGCTTATTGTTCAGGAAGCCACCAGAGAAACTATCAATTATTCTCGAATCTTTGGTGTGCCTTATACGGCCCTTGGCCCAAAGAAATTAAGAACATTGGATAAAGCGCCTCTGCGTATTGCATTATTTGATGATGCTGTACGGATTCAAAAAGCGCAGCAAATTCTAAAAAGGTGGTCAGAGGATTTTGCTGTCATTCGGGATACCGATCATGGTTTAGAAATTGTGGAACCGACAGTCAGCAAAGGAGCTGCTCTAACAAGAATTTGCGGGAATTTAGGGATTCCTATGGAAAATGTAATGGCAATAGGAAATGAAGGCAGCGATATTTCTATGATTCGAGAAGCGGGTATTGGAATTGCTATGGGCAATGCATGCGAGGAGCTAAAGCGGTGTGCTGATGATATAACAAAAACAAATGAAGAATGTGGTGTAGGGTATGCAATACAAAAATTTGTTTTTAAAGAAGTATAGTATCTCATCTGCCTTAAAATTATAAATAATTTAAGTTGCTAGCAACAGCATTTTGAATGCAGATGAGGTACTAGTAATTGATAAGTGAGGATGATGAAGATGAAACCTTCTGTATGGATTGGTATTGATATAGGGACGACAGGAATAAGAGCCGTGGCATATCAAGCTGATGGGCAGTCTCTTTGTGCTGCTTCTCAGGAGTATCCGTTATATACACCTCATCCCGGCTGGGCTGAGCAAGATTCTAAAGAAATCATTGGTGCAATGGAAAGTGTCATCAGTGATGTAGTAACCTCGTTAACCCAATCTGGACGCAAGGCAGAAGGGATTTCTATCAGCTCGGTATTTCATAGTTTTCTCGCCTATGATAAAGAGGGAGAGCCGACGACAACGTTAATGACTTGGGCAGACAGTCGCAGCCAGGACATTGTGCGAGAGATGAAAAGAATATATCCCGATTTCCTGTCTATATACCGCCGTACAGGATGTCCGCTTCATCCTATGTATCCCATGGCTAAGATTGCTTGGCTTCGCAAGGAACGTCCCGAGATATTCAAGCGTTCTTCTTACTTTGGTTCTATCAAGGATTATGCCTTTCGGGTATTGACTGGACAATGGGTGGTAGATCGCTCGGTTGCCAGCGGTTCCGGTTTGTATAATCTGTTGAACTTGGAATGGGATCGGGAATTGCTGAAATATCTGTCTATTTCAGAAGAGACGCTGCCGAATGTTGTATCAACAACATACAGTCAGCCCTTAAAAGGTGAGATGGCTCGCCGGACAGGTTTGCAGCCTGGAATTCCTGTAGTGATTGGTGCTGGTGACGGTGTATTGGTTAATGTAGGCATCGGTGCGGTAAGACCTGGGGATATGAGTGCCACGATTGGCACAAGCGGTGCAGTGCGTATGCTGACAGACAAACCGTGCACAGATGAAAAAGGACGGACTTGGTGTTACAATCTTACGGATAATGTATGGGTCGCTGGCGGGGCCATTAATAATGGCGGACTTGCACTGCGCTGGGTGCGGGATCATTTTAGTGAGGCAGAACAAAGCGTGGCAGAAAAACTAGGGATTGATTCCTATGACTTGATGTCTAGCTATGCAAAGAAAATAGCACCGGGTTCAGAGGGGCTCATTATGCTTCCTTTCTTTACCGGTGAGCGAGCTCCAAATTGGAATGCGGATGCCAAAGGTGTACTGTTCGGTCTTACTCTGCAGCACGATAAACGGCATATGATTCGCGCCACAATGGAAGGGGTTTGTTACCGAATGAACAGTATCCTGCTTGCCTTGCAGGACGTGACGGGACCGGCTCGTGAAATCAGGGTAAGCGGCAGCTTTATCAGGTCAGAATTGTGGCTGCAGATTTTAGCTGATACATTGAATCAGGAAATAAATGTCCCAAATGTAAACGAAGGGGCAGCTTTTGGGGCCGCGGTATTAGGCTTCGTTTCTGCGGGAATTATAAAGGATATATCTTCCACAGCAGATTTTGTAACAATTGAAAAGACTTATAAGCCGGGAGCTTCGGCAGTTAAAAGTTATCAAGAACTATATGATATTTACAACCGTATATACTGGAATCTACAGCAGGAATTCACAGATATTACTGCTTTCGTTAAGAAATGATACAGCTATTACAGCCAATAATCGCTAGGGGGCATAGAGTATGGCAAAGGTATTAATTACGGCCCGTTCAGTTGCTGCTAATAAAGAGGGCAAGGCAATACTTGAAAATGCAGGGCATGAAATTATCACTCACGTTAGTGAGGGTGTTAAGTCAGAGGCTGAGATGATTCGCATTATTCCGGGTATGGATGCAATTATTGCCGGTCTAGACGAAATTACTGATAAGGTCATTGAAGCAGGAGCTCCTACATTAAAAATAATAGCCAGAAATGGTGTGGGATATAACAAAGTAGATGTGGAAGCTGCTGCAAAGCTAGGTATCCCTGTAACCTTGGCACCGGGAACCAATACTATATCGGTTTGCGAATTAGTATTCGGCTTGATGTTGTCTCTGGCGAGAGTAATACCGGGTCAGGATGCCCAGGTTCGTCAAGGCAGTTGGAAACGCAACTTAGGTTGTGAATTATATGGAAAAGTATTAGGGGTGCTGGGCACAGGAAATATCGGCAATGAAGTGATAAAAAGAGCACATGCTTTTGGTATGGAAATTATAGCCTTTGATGTTTGGCAAAAGCCTGAGTTATGCCAAGACTATAATGTGAGATATCTTTCATTAAACGAAGTGGTGGAAAAAGCTGATTTTTTAACATTACATTTACCTGTTACTCCTGACACAAAGTGCCTTATTAATGAACACACTTTATCAGGTATGAAAAAGAATGCTTTCATCATAAACACAGCAAGAGGCGAGCTGGTTGATGAGAAAGACCTTTATACTGCATTAAAAACGGGAACGATAGCCGGCTATGGTGCGGACACTTTGACACAAGAACCGCCTGCACCGGATCATCCGCTGCTTACACTGCCAAATGTGGTGCTGACACCTCATTGTGGAGCATATACGGAAGATGCAGTTACGAGATGCAGCGTTACGGCTGCCCAAGAGGTTGTACGTGTTCTGAGTCATCAAGAGCCTAAATATGCTGTTGCAGTAAAGGCTTAGAATAAAGAATCGCCATAAAAGAAAGTTACTTGTAATGTGTTAGTAAAAAACGACTAAGAGTCGGATCGTATACTTGGCTTAATGAGCGCTTCTGATACTATATCTGAAGCGCTCATTAAATAACCTTTGGAATATCTTGTTGTGAAACGATGCTGGAGGAATTGTAAATGGTAGGGTTAGAACAACTAATCAAAGCAAACAGCAATCATGTGTATTCACCTTTTATTTTGATGTACTCGAAGCAGCTATGGGACATTGTGTCGGTTGAAGATAAGCCTATCATCGAGCAGGCTGCAAAGGAAGGTGCCTTATAATGATTATGAAATTATTCATGCTTTTTTAATAATAATACAGTAGAGAACCCTTGCTGTCCTTTTAATACACAAAGGAATAGTAAGGGTTTTCTGCTATGCAGGCATACATTTGGGAGGGATTAGCTGGCCATTAATCCGGCAGAATGAATTGGATTCTGCTTAGCAAGCAGCGGAATGCATTCTCTATACGAGGAGTATAAAATGGTGCAATATATTTTTCTTTTAAATATTATGGTAAAACAGTAAAATAATCTTGCTTTTTCTCTGTGATGACTGGTATAATGGCTTAAAATGTTACACATGGGTAGTCGCATAGAATAAGTTTGTGTTTTTGCGAAGGATGTTTTTCTTGTTTGTTCGTGCTTCGGGTTCATATTTACTGAAGGAGGACTTGTATGCATTGGTATGAGAATGTTTAAACTAAGTATAATCTGATGTGTAATCGCCAATAGAAAAGGTGACCGGAAAAAAGAGTTGGGTTTACAGCCGATTGGTCTTGGCAATAGAGTAACGTTGTCGTTTGAAGTGTAAAAAAGTTACAACGTCGTAACGAGAAAGAGTATCTAGGGTTCCGCTGTAAACAGGACTGGACCAAGCGATACAAATGCGCGTATGCGGATTACACCGTGAGTATAAAAGACTCTGCGGAAATTTTCTCACTGCTGAAGCCTGTGGTATACATGATTGTTTCAGCAAAGAATAGAGAAATCTATTCTTATGGTGGGAACCTTTCGGTGGCTTTTTTGTTTTTACTAAGAAATAAAATGGAGGTGGATGGAATGGGTCATCATACAATCTCAATTTTAGTACTGAATCAATCGGGGGTATTGGTACGGGTAGCTGGAATGTTTTCACGCCGAGGGTTTAATATTGAAAGTTTAGCCGTAGGCACTACGCATGTTCCAGAATACTCGCGTATTACAGCGGTTATGCAGGGAAGTGATGCGATTGTAGCTCAGGTGGTGAAGCAATTAGAAAAATTGGTAGAAGTAAGGGCCGTAGAGATCCTGCCTGTCAATACCGCAGTGGTAAGGGATATGGCGATGATAAAAGTTAAAGCAGAGCAAAATAAGAAGTTGGAAGTTTTGCAGCTGGCAGAAACTTTTGGAGCTAAGGTCGTGGATATTTCAAGTGAGACCTTGATGGTAGAAATAACCAGTGGAAAAATCAATACAGATGCATTAATTGATGCGTTATCATCCTATGGAATCTTAGAGATGATTCGTACAGGCGTTGTTGGCTTGCAGCGAGGTGACTGTAGTATCTATGAAAAAGAAAAATGCGAAATTAGTGATTTATTCGATGCAGCTCAAATTAAGGTATAGGACAAAACCACCTCTCATATTCTAAAGAGGCTATCTCTAGAAAGTAAGAGGCTGTTTTATATAACATAAGAATATTAAATGTAGGGAGAGATGATGAAAATGAGTAAAATGTATTATGACAAAGATGCGGTAGTAGACTTAATTACAAAAAAAACGGTGGCGATTATTGGCTATGGCAGCCAAGGGCATGCCCATGCATTGAATTTGCATGATAATGGCGTAAAAGTAATCGTGGGTCTGTACGAGGGCAGTAAATCTTGGGATAAAGCCAAAAATGACGGTCTGGAGGTTCAAGAAGTTGCTCAAGCGGTAGCCGCTGCCGATGTTGTTATGATTTTAGTTCCTGATGAAAGGCAAGCTAAAATTTACAAAGAGCAAATTGCACCAAATTTGAAAGCTGGCTCTGCCTTGGCCTTTGCCCATGGTTTTAATATTCATTTTAGCCAGATTACTCCGCCAGCGGATGTAGATGTATTTATGGTGGCTCCTAAAGGTCCTGGGCACTTAGTGCGCCGTGTATTCCAAGAAGGCGGCGGAGTGCCATGTTTGAAGGCTGTATATCAAGATGCGTCAGGTCAGGCTGAAGCGTTATCTTTAGCTTATGCATGGGGTGTTGGCGGTACAAGAGCAGGAGTACTGACAACAACTTTCAAAGAAGAAACAGAAACAGATCTATTTGGTGAGCAAACGGTCTTGTGCGGCGGCACTACTGCTTTAGTAAAGGCAGGCTTTGAAACGTTAGTGGAAGCTGGTTATCAGCCTGAGATTGCTTATTTTGAATGCCTGCATGAATTGAAATTGATTGTAGACTTAATGTATGAAGGCGGCATGGCAGCCATGCGATACTCTATCAGCGATACGGCTGAATATGGTGATTATATGGTTGGTAATCGCATTGTAACAGATGCAACAAAAGTAGAAATGAAAAAGGTCTTAACGGAAATACAAAACGGTGTATTTGCGAAAAACTGGATTTTGGAAAATCAAGCAAATCGTCCTGAATTTTCTGCAACCAGACGCCGCGAAGCTGAACATCAAATTGAAACAGTGGGTAAAGAATTGCGTGGCATGATGAGCTGGCTGAAGAAAAAATAGTAGGGCAGAGGTGTTGGTATGAGCGAGAAACGAATTGTCGTGATCCCCGGTGATGGTATTGGGGAAGAAATAACAGCAGCAGCTGTCTGTATACTGAAAAAAGCAGCAGGAAAGAGTGGAATGCAATTACAAGTTGAGCGCCATCTGGCTGGCGGTGCGGCCATTGATGCATATGGTCTTCCTTTGCCGGATAGTACCATCCAGGCAGCCAAAAAGGCAGATGCCATACTGCTTGGCGCGGTTGGCGGTCCTAAGTGGGATCAGGTTGCTCCGGAGATTCGAGCAGAAAAAGCGATTTTAGGATTGCGCAAAGAATTAGGGCTATATGCGAACCTGCGGCCCATTCGCGTAGCAGAAGCATTAATTGAATTTTCCCCTTTAAAACCAGAGGCAATTTCTGATGTGGATATTTTATTAGTGCGAGAATTAAATGGCGGTATTTATTATGGCGCGAAGAATGAAGCGGCAGTGGTAAATGGTGTGGAGCAAGCATCGGATCTAGAAATATATAGCACTCCTGAAGTGGAGCGGATTGTAAAGCTGGCCTGCCAGGCAGCTCAATTACGGCGCAAGCAGGTAGTATCTGTAGATAAAGCCAATGTCTTGGCTTCCTCACGTTTATGGCGTAAAGCGGCGCAAAAGACTGCCGCGCAGTATCCTGATGTCAATTTGAGTCACCTTTATGTTGATAATTGTGCTATGCAGTTAATTTTGGCACCTAAGCAGTTTGATGTAATTGTAACTAACAACCTGTTTGGCGATATATTAAGTGATGAAGCCGCTGTTCTCACGGGATCTATTGGTATGCTGCCGTCAGCCAGCCTTGGTGACGGTACGGGCTTATATGAACCGATACATGGCTCGGCTCCTGACATTGCAGGTAAGGGCTTGGCGAATCCGGTAGGAACCATTTTGTCGGCAGCCATGCTTCTTCGTTACTCATTAGGTGCTGCAGCAGCGGCAACAGCAATTGAAAAAGCCGTGGATCAAGTCTTGGTTCAAGGTTATCGTACAGCCGATTTGTATAAACCTGGTTCAACTAAGGTTTCAACGGAAGAAATAACGAGTTTGATTGAGAAACAACTTGGTTAACATCTTCGTTAGGAGGTGACTTGTATGAAGATATCTGGTGCCCAGGGGATTATAGAATGTTTATTAGAGCAAGGAGTCGATACGGTTTTTGGTTATCCTGGAGGACGTATTCTGCCTTTGTATGATGTGATATATGAAGGAAAGATACGCCACATCCTTACGGTGCATGAACAAGGGGCTATCCATGCGGCAGATGGTTATGCCCGCGCTAGCGGCAAGGTAGGAGTTTGTATCTCCACCAGCGGTCCGGGAGCTACTAACTTGGTAACTGGCCTTGCGAATGCCTACTTGGATTCAGTGCCCTTAGTCGTTATCACGGGCCAAGTTTCTACAGATCTAATTGGTGCTGATGCATTTCAAGAAGTGGACATCACTGGGATTACGATGCCGATAACGAAACATAATTTTCTAGTTAAAGATGCTGCAACTTTACCCGAAGTCATGCGTTTTGCTTTTCGGATTGCCTCTTCGGGACGTCCGGGTCCTGTACTGATTGATATACCCAGCGATATTCAAACAAATCTGTTTACTTTCATCAAAGAAGATCAGGAAAAAGACAAACCCAAATTTCAATGGGAATTATCAGAACTGGGAAGTTCGCTGATCGATAAGGCGGTAGCAGTGCTGGAATCAGCAAAACAGCCTGTGATGATCGTTGGTGGCGGTGTAGTTTCATCTGGTGCTTATGAACAGGTTGTTGCCTTAGCCGAAAAGATGAATGTTCCTGTTGTGAGCACTC
>JBEQCC010000031.1:9868-11348 GCA_041639455.1 Pelosinus sp.
TCTGATGGGGCTGGGATCATTTTCTTCCGAACATCCTTTGTTCTTGGGATTGACAGGGATGCACGGGCATAAAAGAGCCAATCTTGCCGTTCATGGTGCTGATGTAGTAATCGCCATCGGCAGCCGCTTCAATGATCGGGTAACAGGTAATAAGTTCAAATATGCAGAAGGAAAAACGCTCATTCACATTGATGTAGACCCTGCCGAATTGGATAAGAATGTTTCCACTCATATTCCTTTGGCGGGGGATGTGAAGCAATTGGTAACGACACTGTACCGGCGGATGAAGCCTCTTAATCCCTGTTTATGGTGGAAGGTGATCCAGGAATGGAAACAAGAATTTGCAGCAAAACCCGATGGAAATGATCTTTCAGCCCCATGGATGCTAAAGCAAGTAGCTGAAAGAACAAAGGGCAAACCATTCATTTTTGCGACAGATGTAGGGCAGCATCAAATGTGGGCGGCTCAGAATCTCCACATCGAGACCCCTCGTTCTTGGATTACTTCTGGCGGCTTAGGTACGATGGGATTTGGTCTTCCTGCCGCCATTGGTGCTCAGATCGCCATGCCGACGAAGCGGGTGATTGCCATTGTCGGTGATGGGGGCATGAAAATGACAGGCTGTGAACTCTTTACCGCAGCGAGTCAGGGATTGCCTTTGATTACGATTATTGTGGATAACAGTTCCTTGGGAATGGTGCGTCAATTGCAGCAGTTGTTTTATAAACAACGGTATTCGGAGTCTTTATTGCCGGTGCCCGTGGATTTTGTCTGTTTGGCAAAAGCCTTTGGCATTGAAGGTACATTGACTACGACGCAAGAAGAATTTTTAGTGGCATTTTCCGCTGCAGTGGAAAGCAACTGTCCACGGGTGATTATTGTCAAAATCCCTACGGAACAACTGGTAATTCCAATGCTGAAACCGAATTCGCCATTGGATACATTTGTGGATATATAGCATAAAAAAGCAGGAGATTGGTCAAAAACCGAGCTCCTGCTTTTTATTATTGCTGCATTTTCAATGTTTTAATGGTTGTTCAATATAGTTATTGCGATCATCAGGAAGGGCTTATTTAGTAGGGACATTGGGGACGTTCCTTTTTTGTCATATCAAGGCAGGAATTGCCGGAATGCGAACCTCCTGAAATCGCAGCTTGGTTTAAAATAGAGCGTGATACTTTGACAAAGAGGGAACGTCCCTTAGTGTCCCCTATATTCCTTTTGCATTCGGTTTCTAGTTTACGTGAGGTCCTAATGCCGTTGAAATAACCATAAAGGTACAATTTAAGCATATCGGCTGGATTGTATGGTTTGCGTCCAGTAGCTTTAGGCTTAGCATATTGAAACTCCATTTTGGCAAAATCCAAACTATCGGTAAAGATATCAATTACGCGCGCTAGGTTATCTTCGCTTATCAATTCTTCGAGCGATACCGGTATTAGATTGATTTGATTTCTATCCGTATTGCTGGTAACATAGC
>JBEQCC010000032.1:0-11291 GCA_041639455.1 Pelosinus sp.
AAACCATCAAGGAATCAAAAGTTCTGTCTGCAGATACCGAAAATGCGCTGAAAGAAGCGATTAAAGAGTTTAAAGAAACATTTCTTACTGATGATAAAACGGCGAGGTGATGTAAATGCCTAATGCACAGGATATACGCCGCCGTATAAAAAGCGTAAAAAATATTGAACAAATTACCAAGGCCATGAAGATGGTGGCGGCCGCACGATTGCGCAAAGCCCAAGAAAAAGCTGCTGCAAGTCTTCCTTATACAGAAAAAGTACGGGAAGTGTTGGCAAGTGTAGCCGGCCATGCCAGTGATCTGTCTCATCCGTTACTGGAAGTCAGAGAAGTCAACAACATTGCTTACTTAGTATTAAGCGCTGATAAGGGATTAGCAGGTGCTTATTCTTCCAATGTGATCAAAGAAGTAGTGCCTCATATTGCGGGTAAGGCGAACAGCAGTGTGATTGCCGTTGGGCGTAAGGCCAGAGATTACTTTAAACGCCGGGGCTATCGCATCGATGAAGAATTTACCGGCTTTTCGGAAAAACCTACCCTGCAGCATGCGATCAACATTGCCAGATCCGTAGCGGAAGGATTTAAAAACGGCAGATATGATGAGATTCATTTGGTCTACACCGTATTTCATTCTGCCATTACCCAAAAGGTTACCAGTGTAAAACTTTTGCCCATTGAAGATGTGGCGGCAGCTGATGCCAATCCTTCCGACTATATTTTTGAACCTTCAGCGGAAGAAGTATTGAATCACTTAGTTCCTCAATATTTAGAAACGACGATTTATGGAGCATTGCTTCAATCATCCGCCAGTGAGCTGGGAGCTCGTATGACAGCCATGGGTTCTGCGACTGATAATGCAGAAGAATTAATTGCAAAGTTGATTTTAAATTATAATAAGATTCGTCAGGCTACCATTACTCGGGAAATTTCCGAGATCGTGGGCGGCGCCGAAGCGTTGAAGTAAAAAGAAAAGGAGGGGGAACCCTTTGAGTACAGGTAAAGTGATACAGGTTATTGGACCTGTTGTTGATATTGAATTCCCTCCGGAGCAGCTACCTGCCATCTATAACTCTGTTAAAATCGCAGATACGTCTACAGACGTAGAAGTCAGTCTAACGGTAGAGGTTATGCAGCATCTTGGTGACAATCTTGTTCGCTGCGTTGCTATGTCTTCCACGGATGGTTTGACTCGCGGTATGCAAGCGATAGATACTGGCGCCCCAATTAAAATTCCTGTGGGTAAAAGTACGCTGGGCCGGGTATTTAATGTACTAGGTGATACAGTAGACAATAATGAAGCTCCGGTAGAAGCGGAAGATCATTGGCCCATTCATCGTCCAGCACCACGTTTAGAAGAGCAAGAGACATCGACGCAAATTCTGGAAACGGGTATTACAGTAGTAGATTTGATCGCTCCTTATTCCCGGGGTGGTAAAATTGGCTTGTTTGGCGGCGCGGGTGTAGGAAAGACCGTACTGATCATGGAGCTTATTCGCAACATTGCCACGGAACATGGTGGGTACTCTGTATTTGCGGGCGTAGGTGAACGTACCCGTGAAGGGAATGATCTTTGGGTAGAAATGCAAGAGTCTGGTGTTATTGAAAAAACCGCATTGGTATATGGACAGATGAATGAACCGCCAGGAGCCAGAATGCGGGTTGCTTTGACAGGTCTTACTATGGCAGAATATTTCCGTGATGTAGGTGGTCAGGACGTATTGTTCTTCGTGGATAATATTTTCCGCTTTATTCAAGCCGGTTCAGAAGTTTCTGCGCTGCTCGGACGTATGCCGTCAGCAGTAGGCTATCAGCCAACATTGGCGACAGATGTAGGGGCATTGCAAGAACGTATTACCTCCACGAAAAAAGGTTCGATCACTTCCGTACAAGCTGTATATGTACCTGCAGATGACTTGACAGATCCAGCTCCTGCGGCAACCTTTGCCCATCTGGATGCCACGACGGTGCTATCCAGACAGATTTCTGAGCTGGGTATTTATCCTGCAGTGGATCCCTTGGATTCCACGTCCCGAATTGTTGATCCTAACATTATTGGGGAAGAGCATTATCATGTGGCCAGAGGTGTGCAGGAAGTGCTGCAGCGCTATAAAGAGCTACAGGATATTATTGCGATTTTGGGTATGGAAGAGTTATCGGATGAAGATAAACTGACTGTATCCAGAGCACGTAAAATACAGCGTTTCTTGAGTCAACCTTTCTTTGTGGCAGAAGCTTTTACGGGTACGCCAGGTAAATACGTGCCATTAAAAGAAACCATTCGAGGCTTTAAAGAAATCTTAAGCGGCAAATACGATGCTTTGCCGGAAAACGCCTTCTATATGGTTGGTTCCATTGATGAAGTGGTGGAAAAGGCACGGACGATGAAAGGGGAATAATAAATGGCGAAAACAATTCGGCTGGATATTGTTACCCCAGAGAAAATGGCTTTTTCTACTGAGGTTAGTATGGTAATTGCTCGGACGACAGCTGGAGATATTGGCATTCTTCCAGGGCATGCTCCCTTGATTGCTGCATTGGCGATCTGGCCTCTTCGCGTAATAACGGATGGTGAAGAGATACCAATTTCCATGTGCGGTGGCTTTATTGAGGTACAGCCTGAAAAAATTACAATATTAGCAAATTGTGCGGAGCTTCCAGAGGAAATTGATGTTGAGCGGGCCGAAACGGCCAAAGCACGTGCGGAGAGTCATTTGCGTGAGAGTAACTCAGACGTTGCCAGAGCGGAAGTCGCCCTCAAAAGAGCTATGGTTCGCTTGCGGGTCGCAGAACATAGTAAGCAGCATAAAATGTAAATCAAATACAAAAAGCAGACGGGGTAGTGAACTCAGTCTGCTTTTTGTATATCCCATCGAACAAGTGGCAAGAATAGGGATATAAAGTAAAAGGTAACTTGTTTTTAAAGGATGGGAAGAATGAATACTATTTTTAGATTGGGAGTAATAATCGGGTGTTTATTGCTAGTCTTATTTGCTAGCATAGGATATGTGCCTGCTGCCTCGTCAGAACCATTACCTGCCGCTATGAAAGCAACTGGCGCACAATTGGAGGAATACAGCATAAACGCATGGGTGAAATTGCCGCAAGATTATTACAACGATGAAAAATTGCAAAGGATAGTAGTGCAAGTTATGGAGCAATTAGTAATGGATTCTAAAAGCGTTGAGGTGATTCAGCAGCAAAAAAACAAAAATCGAGTTGTAAAGGCGGAGTATGTTAAAGCCGGCGATCGTGTTGTTGTAATGGCTCAAGTTGTTCCCAACCAGAAAAATAGCACAAAAGAAGAAGCATATCTAGTGGTCAATATGGAGTCATTGACCAAAGAATATACCTCTATTATCCTCTTACAAGAAAAAATAAATAAGATTGTTAAAAAATTTGGTGATTCACCAAGGATTAGCACTTGCTTGATTGGTTGGCTTGATGGTAAACTAATGGATGGAGAGTCAGAACGTATGTTAAAAAGTGCTTTCTTGGCAATTGATGGTACCATTGTTGATCAACTCCAGCAAGAAAAGTATGTAAGTGTTACGGGTTTTTCTTCTGCAATTCAGGAGTATCTGCAAGTTGGGGGCAAGAAAATCAATATAAATATTGCAATTCGCTATAGTCAGTATGATAATCGTACCTATGTGATTGTCGGGTCACCGATTATTACTCGGGAATACTAATTTATAAATATTGAACTTTTTCTACAATCTATTTTAGTAGTGTTTTTGGGAGGATATAACCTTATGGAGAAATTAGTTATCCGCGGAGGTAACAAATTATACGGAACCATTAAAATTAGTGGAGCTAAGAATGCAGTGCTGCCTCTTATCGCGGCAACATTACTTGGTACATCACAAAGCACTCTTGAAGGCATACCTGATTTGGAAGATGTACGTACTTTTAGCCAAGTTCTTGCGCATTTAGGAGTAGCAGTTAAGTATAATAAAGAAGAGCAGATGATGTTTGTTGATAGCACCGTGATCAGCAGTTGCGAAGCACCTTATGAATTGGTGCGCAAAATGCGTGCTTCTTTTTTGATTATGGGTCCCTTACTGGCTCGCTACGGGCATTCTAAGATATCCCTGCCGGGTGGCTGCGCCATTGGCACTCGTCCTATTGATCTGCATTTAAAAGGTTTTGAAGCATTAGGTGCTAAAATTGATATTGGTCATGGATATATTGAAGCTACAGCGCCGAATGGTTTAACGGGAGCACGAATTTATTTGGATTTTCCTAGTGTAGGTGCTACAGAAAATATTATAATGGCAGCTAGTATGGCCAAAGGGCAGACAATTTTGGAAAATCCGGCTCATGAACCGGAAATTGTAGATTTAGCCAATTACTTAAATACCATGGGAGCAAATGTTCGGGGCGCAGGTACAAATGTAATCAAAATTGAAGGTGTACCTGAATTAAAAGGTAAAGTGTATGAAGTGATTCCTGATCGTATAGAGGCTGGAACTTATATGGTAGCAGCAGCTATGACAGGCGGCGACTTATATGTGGAAAATGCCTTGCCTGAGCATTTAAAACCAGTGATTGCAAAATTAAAAGAAGCGGGTGTGACCATTGAAGAGGATATAAATGGTATACGCGTTAAAAGTGATGGCAAATTGCGCGCCATTGATATCAAAACCTTGCCGTATCCTGGTTTTCCTACAGATATGCAAGCTCAATTTATGGCGATGACGACAGTATCTCAAGGGACAAGCGTAGTGAGTGAAACTGTATTCGAGAATCGTTTTATGCATGTAGATGAACTAAAACGCATGGGGGCCAATATCAAAATTGATGGACGAAGTGCAGTAGTCGAGGGGGTAGCGGCATTAACCGGCTGTCCGGTGAAAGCGACAGATCTTAGAGCCGGAGCTGCTTTAGTATTAGCAGGTTTAGTGGCTGAGGGGGAAACAGAAGTGGGATATCTTCATCACATTGACCGTGGCTACGATGGTCTAGTAGAAAAATTATGCGGTGTTGGCGCCGATATCAAACGTGTTGGTACAGCGGAACCGAAAAAATAAATTTGAAACTGGCGAGATATGGATCTCGCCAGTTTTTTTTAGAAAAAACGCTGAAACGCGAGGGGGTATGTGTAAATTCAAAGTCTTCGTGCTTCAAAATATCTTTATTTATGTTCCCAAGGATACGTTAATGATTTGGTTCCCAGTCATACTTACTCCGGGATTGGCATAGGATGTAGTACTTATGTAGAGCAGGAGGAGGGGCATGTGTGAAGAGGGTACTAGCATGGACGGTTTTGTTGGTGCTGGTGTTGGTGATTGTTATTCCGATTCTAGTGATAGGTTTTCAAGGCGATCCAAGGCAGGGCAGGAGTGCTAAAACGGTAAAAAGCGATCATATCATCAAGGTTTATTTTCCTGAACAGCAGAAAACTGTTGAAATGAGGTTAGAAGTGTATTTAAAAGGTGTAGTAGCAGCAGAAATGCCTGCTGAATTTGAACTGGAAGCTTTGAAAGCCCAGGCAGTAGCAGCGCGGACTTATGCTGTGAAAAATATGACAGCCTTTGGCGGCAGTGGTCTGGCAGAACAACCTGGTGCTGATGTGAGTATCAATTACAAGCAAAGTCAGGCATGGTTAAATGAAGAGGCGCTAAAGAAACGCTGGGGGAGTAACTATGTAAAATTTTGGGATAAAGTTAGCCAGGCAGTTGAGGAAACAAGTGGTGAAGTAGCTACTTATAATGGGGAATTTATTCAGGCTGTATATCATTCTACCAGTGGGGAAAAGACGGCAAGTGCAAAAGAGGTATGGGGATTTGATTATCCTTATTTACAAAGTGTACCTTGTACATGGGATCAAAGATCTCCCCGATATTATGGTAAAAAAGAATTTTCTTTTGCTCAGGTGGAACAACTGTTAGGTCCAGAAACGCAAGTCGTAGCTGCCATGCAAAATAATAGTAGTGGAGCTATGGCTATTTTAAATACCACGGAATCTGGGCGAGTAGGTCAAATACGCATTGGCAGCAAAGTATTGTCTGGGGCAGATGTAAGGGAAAAATTAGATTTGCGCTCTAATAATTTTAATGTAGAGTTAAAAGACAATAAGGTCGTTGTCAATACAATCGGTTATGGGCATGGTGTGGGTTTATGCCAATATGGAGCCAATGGCATGGCCAAAGAAGGCATGGATTATCGGCAAATTATTACGAAATATTATACTGGCGTGGCTCTTAAGAACATAAACGCCTACTAATAGGGGACTGTTTAAAAAAAATTTTTATCGGACATACTGAGTATGAGGTGATAGTATGTCAAAATTAAAAATTCCTGCCTTATCTTTTATTACGCTGCATTTAAAAAAAATAAATACAAGTTTATACAGACGACGCTTTAATCGAGAGCGGATCCCCTTTAAAAGCCTGTATGCTGGTACATGCTTGTTAATGCTGGCAAGTGTATTAGTAGCAGCTGTGTTTATAACTATACATAAAGAGCAAGATATTGTTGGCATTCCCCAGTTGGATCAGGAAGAACAAGTTGCTGCTCCTACTGGGGTATTGATCGTAGACGAAAAAGCAGCTTTATCTCAAGAAGCAGCTTCAATATCCGCGCCAATGGCAAAAGGCCAGCCTTCTACAGGGGAAGCAGGACATTTTCTAGGAGTAAAAGGTGAGATAAAAGTAAAGTTCGGCTGGTATTTACATCCATTGTATAACGATTGGCGTTATCATACGGGAATTGATGTAATGGGAGGTAAGGGACAGAGGGTAGCGGCCATATATAATGGGCAGGTAACTGAAATATTTCAAGATGCAAATAGTGGATTGACCGTAGTAGTAAAAAACAATAATTATCAAGTATACTACGGATCTCTTTTGAAGGTTACCGTTGAGAAGGGAGACTTTATTCGGGCAGAACAAGAGATTGGCAAAATGGGCAGCTGTGATGCCGAACCATATGATCATTTACATTTAGCAATCAAAGAAAATGATGATTATGTAGATCCTTTACTGATAATAAACAAAGACTAAGATTCTTATAGCGTAATGCCACTTTTTTAGTAGTATCATTTCGTAAATAACAAGCTAATAAAAAAGTAGACTTTAAAAAGCACAGTAGTGCTTTTTTTTATTTTGTCCGCATATATATATGTTAGCAAAGCAAGGGTGAGGGGGCAGAAAGGTTATGAAGGATTATATCCGTAAAAGGGTATTGGACATTTGTCAGCACATTTTGGAGAGTAAGCATACGGTGCGGCAATCAGCCATAGTGTTTGGAGTAAGTAAAAGTACAGTGCATAAAGATATGATAGAAAGATTGCCGCTTGTGAATAAAAAAATGGCAAACCGTGTAAGAGTGATATTAGAGCAAAATAAGGCCGAACGTCATATTCGCGGTGGAGAAGCCACACGGAAAAAATATAAAGAAGCGGGAAAAAATAGCAAAAAATAAAGGATTTTTTTTATTCATGTAGAATGAAAACAAGTGAAACTATTTTTTAAGGCGTTAATTAACCACAAAGGCACAGCTGTATTTTCTCAGTCTTTGTGGTTTAAATAAAAACTAAAGAATGGACAAGTAGGAGTAGGAGAGGGGATTATTCATGTTTGGAATGTCAATGGACATTGGTGTAGATCTAGGGACTGCCAACGTTTTGGTGTACATAAAAGGTAAAGGGATTGTATTGCGAGAGCCATCAGTAGTGGCGATTGATCGTGACTCGAACACTGTATTGGCCGTAGGAGAAGAGGCGCGTCGAATGCTTGGGCGAACTCCGGGCAACATTATTGCTATTCGGCCGCTGCGAGAGGGCGTTATTGCAGATTATGATACAACGGAAACCATGTTGCGTCATTTTATCAGCAAAGTGGTCCCCAAGAACTTCTTTTTTAAACCTCGCATCATGGTCTGTATACCTTCTGGTGTCACAACAGTCGAAAAACGGGCAGTACTAGAGGCTGCAGTGCAGGCCGGTGCTAAAAAAACCTATTTGATTGAAGAACCCTTAGCTGCAGCTCTTGGTGCAGGATTAGATATTTCAGAACCATTTGGTTCTATGGTGGTTGATATTGGCGGCGGTACTACGGATGTAGCAGTATTAAGTTTGGGCGGTATTGTAGTGAGTGAATCCCTAAGGGTTGGCGGAGATAAGTTCGATGAGGCCTTAGTGCGTTATGTGAAACGAGAATATAACGTGATGATTGGTGAGCGTACTGCAGAACAGATCAAAGTTACCATCGGTACGGCATTGGCCTTGGGGCGTAATGAAAGTATGGAAATTCGCGGGCGGGATTTAGTTTCTGGCTTGCCCAAAACATTACGTATTACATCCGCTGAAACCTTCGAAGCATTAAATGAGTCTGTGTCCTTGATTGTTCAACGGGTGAAAACGGTACTGGAAATCACTCCTCCTGAATTGTCATCTGACATTATGGATCGGGGCATTGTCATGACTGGCGGTGGTTCGATGCTTTATGGTCTGGACAAGCTGATTCAGCAAGAGACTGGTATTCCTACCTATTTAGCAGAAGATCCCCTTTCTTGCGTGGCATTAGGTACAGGAAAAGCCTTGGATTCATTAGGCACGCTGGAAGATAGTTTGACAACATTAAAAAGAGGCAGTATCGCCTAATGAAACGGTGCTCGTAAAAATTCTTGATAATGAAAAGGGAGTGATTACATGATTCGTGGTTTATATACAGCTGCTTCTGGTATGCTTGCAGAGGCAGAACGTAGTGATGTTACCTCCAATAATTTAGCAAATGCTAATACTGCCGGATTTAAAAAGGATGTGGCTGTTACTAAAGATTTTGCCAACATTTTAATTTCTCGCGTTAATGATGGCGGGGAAGCTCCTGTTATTGGTGGTATGGGAACTGGGGTGGTAGTGGATGAAGTGGCAACGATGTATACTGGCGGTTCTATAAGAACTACGGGGAATGCCTTTGACTTAGCAATTGAAGGAAAAGGTTTTTTTGCTGTGCAAACTCCTCAAGGATTGCGATATACACGTAACGGTACGTTTGCGAAGAGTATCCGAAATCAATTAGTTACAAGTGATGGATATCAGGTATTAGGAGAAAACGGTCCGATTACGATCGATGGCAACAAAATGTCAGTTGACGAAAATGGACGCGTACTTGTTGATAATGAGGTAGTAGGACAGCTAAGAATGACCGAGTTTGCCGATGAGAAGCAGCTTTCTAAGGAAGGAGCGAGCCTGTTTATTGCAGCCCAGGGGGCACAAGGGCAGCCAGCTACTGGCAGTGTAGTACAAGGTGCCTTAGAACAGTCTAATGTAAATGTTGTTGGAGAAATGGTGAATTTGATTACGAATTATCGTTCCTATGAAATAAATGCAAAAGTAGTACGTTCTCATGATGATTTATTGGCGAAGGCTGCTAATGATATTGCAAAGCTATAAAACTTTATTTTTCGTTTAAGGTTTTTCTCTATTATGGCGATATTATAAATGGGACTAGTTGTGGTCTCGCTATGATAATATGGGTATACATATGTGGAGTTAAAGTAATGTTTTAAAAGTAATGTTTGGTATCGGAGAAAAATGTAATATATTTCATATCATTAGGGAGGATTTTTAGACTATGCTGAGATCATTATGGACTGCTGCGTCAGGAATGGTTGCCCAACAGGCTAACATTGATGTTATTTCCAATAATCTGGCAAATGTCAATACGACAGGATTTAAAAAAAGCCGTTCAGATTTTGAGGATTTAATGTATCAGACTATGAGGCAATCAGGAACAGCGACTGGTGCAGATACTCAGTTGCCTACGGGAATTCAATTAGGGAGCGGTGTTCGTCAGGTAGCTACTCAAAAAATTTATACCCAAGGTCCGACTCAATCAACCGGCAATGATCTTGACATGACTATCGAAGGAGATGGCTTCTTTCAAATCACTATGCCTGATGGAACGATTAACTATACTCGTGATGGTGGGTTTAAGCGCGATGATCAAGGCAGAATTGTTAACCCAGAAGGGTATCCTCTAGAGCCGGCCATCACCATCCCGGAAGGTTCTTCTAATATTGCGATATCATCTGATGGTCGCGTTTCAGCTAAGTTGGCAGGTCAGACTGCATCGCAAGAATTAGGACAAATACAGCTTGTTAAATTTGTAAATCCTGCAGGTTTAGATAGTGTTGGACGTAACCTGTTAAAAGAGACTGCGGCTTCAGGGACTCCGGTTGCCAGTGATCCTGGAGTGGATGGAACAGGCACAATTATGCAAAAATATTTAGAAATGTCTAATGTTCAAGTTGTAGAAGAAATGGTGAATATGATTGTAGCGCAGAGGGCTTATGAAATTAATTCAAAGGCCATTACTACATCCGATAGTATGCTGGAACAAGCTGCCAACTTGAAACGTTAGGTGAAGTAATGAGTAAGAAGGTATGTTTGCTTATCTTATTCCAAATTTGCTTATTCATCAGTTCGGTTTTTGCTGAGGGTACTAGGATTGTCATTGATGAGCAGGTTAGAGTGAATGGTGCAACCATTAGCCTTGGGCAAATAGCTAATATCAGCGGAGACGATGAGGGAAATAATCAAAAACTGCGTCAATTGAAAATTGGTGATTCACCTGTTCCAGGTAGCAGTTTTGTGTTAACCAAAGAAGTCATCAATATGCGATTGGCGGCAACGGGGATTGATTTAGCAAGTGTTATGTGGGTAATTCCTGATCGTGTAACTGTGATTGGTGAATCGCAGGTTGTAAGTGCACAAACCTTGATTGATAAAGGAATAAACGCTATTCGGGATCAAGTGGGACCTAATGTGAAGCCTGAAGATTTACGTATATTTTATGTTGGACGCGAACAAGACGTAACAGTGCCTGTGGGCAACGTTACTCTAACCTCCTCTTTACCTTATGGAATTCGTTATAATACTCCCACTACTGTAATGATTTCTATAAGTGTGGACGGACAAGCAGTTGCCAAAGTGGGGCTGAAGTTTAAAGTCAATTTATATCGTCAGGTGACGGTAGCGGCCAGCCAAGTGAATGCGCGTGAGATCCTTACTGAAGACGATTTGCGGTATGAACGGATGGATACGGGACAAGTTGCAGCGGGTTTTTTTACGGATAAGACCAAGATCCTCGGATTAATGGCCAGACGTTTAATAACTCCGGGTATGGTGATAACTGATTCCATGGTAAATAAACCTGTAATCGTTAAACGGGGTAATATGGTAACTCTAACTGCTTTTATTGGCAATATAGAAGTAATAGCTTCTGGGCAGGCTATGCAGGACGGCTATGAAAACCAATTGATCCGCAGTAAAAATGTCAGCTCTA
>JBEQCC010000033.1:0-11063 GCA_041639455.1 Pelosinus sp.
AGGTTCCCACGATGTTAATATCGCTGATCCTTTGTTTTAGCTTTTCTGCCAACAGCTGTGAGGTACCAATTCCATAATGACAAATGATACAGACTTTCTTGCCGTTCCTACTCCTTCTTCTTTCAAAAGCAGCACCAAAATGCATGGTTATAAATCCTATCTCATCCTCCTCTAAAATAACACTAAACTCTTCCTTAAACTTTTTTGCCATAATTGTAGCCAAATTGGTTTCCATGGGAAATTTAGTTTTTATTTGTTTCAATAAGGGATTCTTCACACTAATTCCTGCTTTAAATCGATTCATAAAAATCTTCAGATGCATAACTAACGCATTTATGAAGGCGGAATCTTCTGTAAAATTAAGATTAGTAATCATGCTGATTTCTCCAAGGGTTTCTTTGACAAATTTGTTTATCATATCTTTGGTATCTTCAATAAGTTTCATCCTTGTATTATAATCATAAATGATGATGCCGCTGTTTGCTGATACATAAAGCACCTCATTCTCATCGATATCTAAACTAAGTGCTTTCCCTACTTTATCCATAATTTTTTTAATCGTATCATAGTTATGAAGCCTATAGCTCTCTTTAAACGCATTTTCATCAATAATACAGTTCTTACGTATTCTTGCTACAGAGATGAGTACCCTTATTAATAATATAGTAAAATCTTTATCTGCAAGAATGATACTGTTTTCATTGAGAGCTTCAGTAATCATTCGTTCAATCTCCTGAATCTCTCGTTTTGAAATCGTATCCAATCTAACTACCACGGAATTCTTTTCATCGCTTTTTATAGCGTAATGCAAAATCAACTCTCTTACTTTGATTTCATTACCCACTATTTTACTTCCATGAAATGGTTTTGCTATAATTTTCAAATCATACTCTTTTAAAATACATTTTACATTCACAATCAGCTTATTGGTGCTTGCTATACTCAAATTCAAAGTCTCACTTAGTTCTTCTGCATTGATATAACCCCTATTAAAAAAAGCACATAAAGCCTTTGTAATTCTACCTTCCGTAGAGTCGTCCATTTGAAAACCTTCTAGGTGCTTTGCGGCCTCTTCGCTAATCCTACGAATCTCCTTTGCTGGGCCTTTCAGCTTATATCCTATTCCTTTTGTAGAAAAAATCTCTGCACCATACTCCGAAAGAAAATAATTCAGATCTTGAATATATCTCTTAATTGTTCTTACCGATACCGCTAATTGTTGGCTTAATTCTTCTGCTGTAACATATTTGTCTTTTTCCGTAAGATACTTAATCATCATAGAATGTTTTTTACTTATCATCCTCTTCACCATCCTACAATTACATTGTAACTCTTTTGCCCATCCATGTATTTATACTGTCTGCCTTCATAAGTGCCATACATTAGCCTACAAGTTGCCAAGCACCCATAAAGCCTCTGCATAAATACCGATTGCTTTTATGAAAGCATCCTCACTTCCATACTCTCCCGCCATATGCGTATTGCCTGCCGACCCATCAGGAAATTCCCCTCCAAAGATGACCGAATTCTCCATTTCCGCTGCATAAGTCCCTGCACTGGTAACTCTTATGGGAGTTTCCCTATCGCCTGTATGCTTTATATAAATGTCATATAGCGTTCTTACCAACAAAAAATCTGCCTCTATATAATGGGGTTTCTTATTACTGCTAGCCTTGATCTCATAACCTTCCATACCTTTGTACTTGAAATAGCTGCCGATTTTCGCTAGTATTTCTTCCATTTCTAGATTTTCTGGATATCTGACGCTTACAGTCAGATGCAGCCTCCCGCCTTCCAGCCGAAGTATAGTTGGAACCATCGTAAGTGTACCGCATCGCCCTTTTGTATCCAATCCAAATAGTCTCCCATCTCTATTGCCGCCGCCAAATAAAGACGCTAAGTCTTCCAGCCATTTCTCTCTTAGTTCCCTATGTAAGAGATGAAACACCTTTTCTATTGGATTATTTGCTTTCTCTGGTTTGGAAGAATGCCCGCCAAGACCGATAAGCTTAAACCCTGCCACTTTGTTCTTCTCGTGGATGGATTCTAAAGTTAGATGTTCCTCTTTTAAAATCTTTTCTATGTGTTCCACAGCAACAGGACAATTCCGAACACTAACAGCATTGGGAATTGTATTGTGTACTTCTCCTCCAGCTAGCAGGATTTTATTGTTCTCTACTCTTCCACAAATCTCAAGTATCATCCCCCCCTTTTCACCATTTATAACCGGAAATTTGGCATCTGGTGTGAAGCCATACGTTGGCTTAGGCTCTCTTTGAAAATAGTATCTGATACATTTAAAACCGTTTTCTTCATTTCCCCCCGCTACGATTCTGATTTTTCGTTTTAAAGGGAGAGCATTGTCTCTTATAAGTTTTAAGGCAAGAAAGGTCGCAAGTAAGGGTCCTTTATCATCGATTACCCCACGACCAACAAGCTTATCGCCAGATTTCAAAAGTTTGAAAGGATCACTCTGCCATCCCTCACCTGCTGGCACCACATCACAGTGACCAAAAGCATAGACATATTCCTCGCCATTTCCGTATTCTGCATGAGCTGCGTATCCATCTACTAATTTGGTCGTAAAGCCTTCTTCCTCCCCCTTCTTTTGAAACCATTCTAAAGCCTGTGCCACTCCTTCGCCAAAAGGCATTGTCGATGAGACGGTTTCATGATGATATACGGAAGGAATGCGTATCCACTGATCTAAAAGCGTAATAAATTCTTTTCTATATTTTTTCGCCTCTACTGCAAAATTGATCATATTCATCTCTCCTCTATTATAAATTAAGCCTTGCCTCTGTTGTTTCATCAGGATGTGAGCGGGACAAAAGCCTTCTTTAAAAAGGGCATCACTCAATGCGAGTAATGCCCTTGGTTTTACATTCTACTTATTTCAGTTTATATTTCTATGTTCAGAGCAATTTCATCACAGTTGGGAAACTTAGTACAGTTAATACATTCTTTCCAGACCTTATGAGGCAATTGATCTTTTGATAATTCGTTAAATCCTTGCTTTATAAAAAATCCAGGCTGATAGGTCAAGGTAAAGATCGTCTTTATCTCTAAGGTTTTTGCTTCTTCAATTAGTGCCTGTACAATGCTGCGACCAATGCCTGATTTCGTGACATGAGGTGCAATTGCCATTGCTCTAATTTCCGCAAGCGCATCCCACACTAAATGCAGCGCTCCCATGCCAACAACTTCTCCATTATCTTCTGCCAAAACAAAGTCCCGCAGGCATTCATACAGCATATTACGTGAACGCCCTAACATTAATCCTTGTTCAGCATAAGCGTTAATTAATGTGTACATGGTTTCTACATCTTTGAATGTAGCTTTACGATAAAGCACTTATACCACTCCCTTAACGTATAATTATACATTATACATTAATAAAAATACTTTAACAATCCATTTATCTGACTCTATATTGAAATAAATCTACTACACAGCAGTAGAGATCAAATCCTATCTTTCATTTCAGGCAGACGAGCAAACTATATACAAGCTTTCATGCATTGTGTATGGATTGTTTATAAAGGATATTCCAAGCTTCTGCTATTTTAATACTTTGTATAAAAAATTACCTACGGATTGAATAACTTGTACCAGAATAATAAGGCCACAAACTGCTCCATACATAATAGTATTATCAAAATTCGCATACCCGTAGGGTTATGGCTACCTTGGTTTGCTTGCTATTCTTCTGAGGTGCTTTTTTTATGCTAAAAAACATATAATTACTACCTGCAAAAATTTTATAGATAAGGAGGGATTTCTATGGAGAAAAAAGACAAATATCTAAGTTCCTTTCCTGAATGGGTAAAAGCCAGAGTGAATCTAGCGCTGAACTATAAACATAGTTGTATTTGCAATTGGTACCTTGAAGAATTCATCGATCATAACAACTATGACAACTGTTCGTTCAAAGCATGGTATTTGACAACCACCAGTCTGATTAATCTTTGCTTAACCTTTGATCAAATCAATATGATTGAATATTTCAAAAAGGATATTATAAAAATTGAAACGGTATTGAATGTACTTGAAGATAAATGCACTCATAAAGAAATAGTTTGTACTTACAGCATTAAAATGCTGTGTATAAACGGAGACATCATCAAGCTAAGCGAGCCAGAGGTAAAGAGAGCGGATCATAGAAATTTATATATGGAATTTATTGAAGCTTTTAGACAAAGCTTTTGACTTATCTATTTCAAGAATATACTAAAAAAGTATGTCTCCTTTATGGTGTTGTTTCATCGTCAAATAAATAAACCAAGAAACAATCTATAAAAGATTTTCTAAAATCACGAGGAGTAATATTAAATTCTTATTAGACGGACAACGTTTTGTCCATTGAATTCCATAGAACATCAAAAATATCATGTTATTTCAAAATAAAATAATTTTCTAGTATACAACATCCCGGCGCTGCTCAATTAATCGGTTTTTCCAAGCGTCATTATTTTTCCTCGGTAAGGTAATTCAAGTCCCTCATATAAGCGATCCCACATAAGATGGAATGCTTCAATCACTTCGAATCAATCAGGTTCAATCCCTCCTTTTAGCTATCCACTTTATGATGGCGAGATTTAATTCAATTTATTGCAACGTCAGATAAAAAAATCCCTTCCAATTGAAAGGTCGTTCAATCGCAAGCAGTTTCCCCGTGTTTACTCCATTAAGGATTTTTTATTTTCCCAGGTGCTCCCATAAAAAAAGCTGCGATCATACCAAATGCTGCCGTGGCTGCTCCCATTAGAAAAGCTTCAGGAAAGGCTTTTCCTAATGCTATCTTCTCAGCAAGAGGCGCTGTGTAGCCGCTTATTGTCAATGGTATTATATAAGCTGCGACACGCTGTTGAATAAAAGCTCCAAAAATGGTCGAGCCTATGACCCCGCCCAAATAACGGACCATGTTAAATAATCCGGATGCCATACCCATTTGTGATTGAGGAACAACATTTATCAAATTGGAGGTTAAGGGAGTGCTAGAAACGCCAAGACCAATACCTGTGGCGACAAGAGCAGCAGCTAACAGCCAATAGGGACTTTGTAGACTCAATCTGGAAAAAATCCATATACCGATAGCAAGAATAGCCATGCCAGAAACAGTTAGCATTCTAATTTTGGACGGGGTTGCCAATTTACCCATAATAGGTGCCATAATCATTATGGATATGGATAAAGGTAGTACTAACACACCTGCATGAGTAGGGGAAAATTCATGTACATTCTGCAAGTACATCGGTATTAGCAACATACTTCCAAAAAGTGCAGCGCCTTGTAAGAAACCAACGATTACAGTCGCTGCAAAGGATGGATTCTGGAGCAATGCAAGAGAGATTAAGGGCTGGCTAATTCTACTCTCTTGTCGAAATAACAGCCAAGCAAAAAGCAAAAAGAGTCCTATGAGCGGTAATGTTGTCTTAGTCAGCCAACCGCCAGTTGACCCAATGATAATCGCCAGTAATAAAGCAACAAGAGAAATGATCAAATAAAGGGAACCTCGGTAATCGAAAATTTTTGTAGAGTTGTTTTTTTGCATTGAGGGTATATAATTACCGCCTAATAGTAGTATAACTGCAGCAAAAGGAAGATTAATATAAAAGATACTATGCCATCCGACATTATCCGTTAGAACCCCGCCTAGTGTTGGACCAACAAGACTTCCTGCAGAGGAAATCATACCCCACCAACCGAGAACTGCACTCCGTTTATTTTGTTCAAAAGGAGCAATGGCAAGAACCATGGAATTCGTCATAATGGCAGCGGCACCCAATGCTTGTATAGCCCTTGATGCCAATAACATCCAAAAGCTACCCGCGATAGAACAAGAAAGAGATCCCATGGCAAAAATAAATACACCCAACAAGAATATTCGTTTAGAGCCATAAATATCCCCTAGGGTGCCGAAAATAGACATTGCAATTGCATAAGGGAGCATATACCCGGTGTACAGCCAAGTAGAACTCTGTATATCAATACCAAACTCAATCATTATGGTGGGTAAGGCTACATTAACCATACTAGAATTCAATATGGAAAAGAATGTGCCAAGAAAAACTAAAAACAATGTCATTGCATAGACCAACTCCATAGTAGAATATAAAGATTAATCTATGCAAAAATAGATCACATCATACGCTTATCAAATCTCTTTACTATGATGATTTTGAGACAATAGCGCTGTCCTCTCACTCATTTAAGTCTGGATTAATTAATGAGTTTTTCTCTGACAGATGTTTAAACTATGATTTCATTTACATTCTAGCACCATTAATACAATTCTACTCTCCTAGAAATAATGGCATATTGGCATATAACCCCGGTAAACCACCAGTATGCAGAAAAAGTACGTTATCACTCTTTTTGAAATAACCTTTTCTAGTCAGATCAATTAGCCCAGCCATTGCTTTCCCGGTATAGGTAGGATCAAGCAAAATCCCTTCGGTCCTAGCCACTAGTCTGACAGCTTCAATCATTCCGGCAGTAGGCACTGTGTATCCCTCTCCCAAATACTCATCAAACAAGCTAACTGCTTCCTGAGGTATCGGGACGTTAACTCTCAGATAATCTGCTATATTTTCGATTATTTCTGCTATACGCCTTTGCAGAACTTCTTTTGAATTTAAAACACTGATTCCGGTTATCGGTAAATTACAATTATTTCCACGTAATCCAAACAAAAGACCGCTATATGTTCCAGCACTGCCACAAGCGACAACAATGTGGTCAATGGGAACTCCAGAGAAAAATGCTTGCTGCATAATTTCTTCTGCGCAGGCAACATAACCTAGTGCTCCAAGGGCATTTGACCCACCCATTGGGACAATGTATGGCTTGCGCCCTTCTTCTTTGACTTTGTCAGCAGCCTGTTCCATTTCTGCCATTAGATCAGAGCCCCAGGGAACGACTTTGATATTTTCGGCTCCAAGCATATGATAGAGAAATACATTACCGCCTGCTCCTGTGTGATAGCTCCCTGGAGTGATTTCTGATAATATCAGCCGACATTTCAGTCCCTCTTTCACGGCGGCAGCTAACGTTAAGCGACAATGGTTGGATTGTATACCACCGCATGTAATCAGTGTATCTGCTCCTTGTTTTAGGGCGTCAGCAACTAAGAATTCCAGCTTGCGCGTCTTATTTCCGCCAGCGGTTAAACCAAGCAAGTCATCACGCTTTATATAAATATTCGCCCCTCCGACAGCAGCAGTCAGACGTTCCAATTTTTCCATCGGCGTCTGACCTTCTGTATAGCGTCGCCGAGGATATTGTGCTAAATACATCCCATTACCTCCATTTCTCTTAAAGGATACGGCTATTTGTCTCATTTGAAACCAGGTTTTAACTTCTTCCTAATTAAAAGAGAAGCTGTCCTTAGTCTAGAGCGTGTCTGAGAACTATCAAAACGGCCACTGACGGCGCTTTTTGCGCCATACTTCGTTAAAACTTTTTGAAATAAGAACCATTATTCCTGCGAAGTTTTGCCTCGTCTGGCACAAAAATTACTCGTCATCGACCATTCCGCTAGTTTTCAGACACACCCTAGCTTAACACCATGTTTTTTTATCTTCATTTTGTATACACGGGTTTTTATAAGGAAGCAGTGTGATTTTGATGATTCATGAGTAGCGTCTAGCATGATAAACATTCTAAAAAAATATAGGGTAGGAGATGAGGTATGCAGGATACTTCTGCCTTATTTGCGAATAGTACAAGAAATGATGATATGAACCTCATTTAACCCATTCAAACTTCTTCTTTCATTATTCTACATTGTTATTTAAAGATAGTAAACAACTAACTAAGATTTGGCAGGTAAGATTATAAAGAAGCAGAAAGCCACTTTTAAGGAGGAAATTAGTTTTGTTAATACCATGGGGATTTGTAGCTGAGGATAGCGAAGAGGCACGTAACCTTGTAGAAAAATTATTGGAGGTTGCGGCTAATGATCCTCTCATTTTAAGTGAAATTATGCGAGGGATATTGTACGAAGATCCCTGTATTAAGATGCAAGCTGCATCTATGGTAGAAAAGGTGACACGTGTTCGTCCTTTATTTTTGACGCCTTATAGAGGAGTATTACTCAATGAGTTCTCGAAGATCAATCAGCCTGGAGTACGCAGGCAAGTTGCAGTGCTCTATGGGCGTATTATGTGGGATGCATGGGAAATGAAGCAAGTGGTTATTTTGCTTAGCCAATGGATTGAGACACAAGAAGATGAGAATATTGTTAAGAACTCCATTGAAGCTCTTAATAAACTGGCTATGCAAAAAGAATGGATTATTCCTAAATTCAGGGAGTGTCTGGTAAAGACTGCAGAACACGAAAATCCTAGCATCAGCAGTTTAGCGATTGAAATTCTTCAACGCATGTAACGACTTTTAATGGTTACAAGTATTAAAGTGATTAGTTCTTTAGATGAAAAAAATTGACTATTGGAAAGTTTTATGTTAGAGTAAAACCAAAAATTAGTAACGTGTAGCTGATCAGGAGACTGAAGGCAAAGAAAATGGATAATTTTCTTTGCCTTCAGTCTCTTTCAAATCAGAAAGATTTGATTCAAGCAGTGTTTTTTATTTACATCTTAGATTTGCTGGTGGGTCATATAACTTTTAATAATAACTGTGAAGAGGAGGATACGTGTTGAGTTACTTTCTACAGAAAGTATTAAAGAACATTGGGAAGGCAGCTAAACGCAATATCGTTTTTCCAAGCTGTACTTGTAGCTCATAGTGCTGATTAGGTGAAACCTAAAGGCAAAGAAGTTTTCTTTTCGGGAAAGCTCTTTGTCTTTTTTATTTTATGAACATAACAAATAGCACTTAAATTAGGAGGAATTTCCATGCCGAAATGCCTTAGCAAGGAACTAATTCTATCAAATCTCAGCCAATTCAAGTATTAGAAATTATCAATTATTTTTTACATACAGCTTATACTATATTTTGGATCGTATCGGTACAAGATGGATATGTTTTAAAATGGAGAAAGCAGAAAGATTTACGATTACAGCCAAGAGCCGCCAAGGAAGTTATGTAAGAATTGAGAAGCCTAAAGAGAAACATCCTCTTTGCATACGGATCTTGACAGAACTGAAAGATATTCGTTATGGGCAGCTGATCATTCGTTTAGATAATGGGAAAGTGGATCATTTGGAGAAAACGGAAAAAAGACGCCTTTATGAATTTGAAGGAATTGATGGAGCGGGCATATAAAGAAGGCTTGGTTGCCATTGCTCCATAGTTTTTATCATTCATTAAACAATCCTTGACTACCTATAATCGTTCTTCAGGGGTTGTTGTTCTTGCTTTTATCATGTATGTACCTCCAGTGGATTCTTTAAGTATTCCACCAGAATTATACACCTTTATCCAATCAATAAGTTGCTTGTTAGAACGTATATCGTACTTTTGACAAATGTCATCAAGTGATCCTTTTCCGCTCAGATAATCATTCACCGCATTCATCTTTAACGTTATTGAATAATTTCGGTTCTTGGTTTGATTAAGCAATCCGATAGGACCTTCTGCTTTATATATTCGCACCCATCTCGGTACACTTTGGTAGGCTACGTTTGCAATTCTTCCCGCTTGTCTAATGCCAATTTTGCCGTTTAGGTATCGTTCAACAATTTTTACTTTTTCTACTGGATCAATCTTACTTTTTCTAGACATAGAAATACCCCATATAGGACTTTTATATTTCAGTGTCCTATATAGGGGTAGCATATCATTTTGAATCGGCAGTTCATTTTAAAGTGTTGTCGTTTTCTTACTTTATGTGCTTAATCAGTTCTACAGCTAAGCCGATATACTTTTGCGGCGTTAAAGCGAGTAAGCGAGTTTTGTCTTCATTTGGCAATTCTACGCTTTCGATAAAAGAACGAATTTCTGTTTCGCCAATTACTTTTCCTCGAGTAATTTCTTTTAACTTATCATAGGCATTCGTATGTCCATGCTTACGCATCACGGTTTGTACAGCTTCTGATAGAACCTCCCAAGCATCAGTTAAGTGACTTTCAATAACCTGATTATTAGCCAGGGTTTTGCCAAAACCTTTTAAAGCATAAGACAAGGCTATATGAGAATATCCAATGGCAGCTCCTAGATTGCGCTGCGCCGAGGAGTCGCTAAGATCTCTTTGTAAGCGGGATATAGGTAGTTTATTTGCCAGATGATCCAGTAGCGCGTTGCTAAGCCCTAGATTTGCCTCTGAGTTCTCAAAATCAATGGGGTTGACTTTATGAGGCATGGTTGATGAGCCAACTTCACCGCTTATGGTTTTTTGTTTAAAATAACCCAAAGAGATATACAGCCACATATCTCGGTCAAAATCCAGGACAATATTATTAAAACGGTTGATGGCATGAAAACACTCTGCTACATAATCATGAGATTCTATTTGGGTTGTCAGCGGATTGTATTCCAGCCCCAGTCCCTCGACAAAATTCTTGGCAACATTTTCCCAGTCGATTTCAGGATAGGCAATTTGATGAGCATTAAAGTTACCAACGGCTCCATTGAATTTTCCTAGAAACTCAAGGTTGTGGATTTGTTTCAACTGTCGATTCCATCTGTACACAAATACAGCAAGCTCTTTTCCCATAGTGGTAGGAGACGCAGATTGTCCATGAGTATGTGCCAGCATTGCAACGTCTTTTAAGGTTTCAGCTTTGTTTGCCACTTCGGCAGCAAGCTCTTTAGCTGCTGGCAGCCAAACTTTATGGATCCCATCCTTTAGCATTAATGCATAGGATAAGTTGTTGATATCCTCAGAAGTACAAGAAAAATGAATAAACTCAAGAACATCGGATAATGAAGTGGTACTCAGTGTATCTCTTAAGAAATATTCAACAGCTTTCACATCATGATTTGTAATTTTTTCGATCGCCTTAATTTTTAAAGCAACTTCCTCATCGAAAGTAGTAACAATCATTCGCAGCAACTGTACTTCGTCAGATGTAAAAGTCCGGACTTGATTAAATGCAGGGTTAGATGCCATGGTAATCAGCCATTCAATTTCTATATGGGTGCGATATTTCATTAATGCC
>JBEQCC010000034.1:0-6013 GCA_041639455.1 Pelosinus sp.
ATCTCGCAATATCCCTAAGCTCATGTATGGACATGATGGGAAGACCAGAATTTTTTATATTATCAATGATGTCCAATCGTTTAGGATTGATAGCAATTCCTCGCTCCGTAACAATAGCATCCACTGTCTCACCAGGTGTTACCACTGTATGAACGGCATCTTTAACCATGGGCAAACGACCACGGAGCAGCGGCGCTACCACAATGGTCAGTTTAGCACCAGCAGCAGTATCGCAGTGACCGCCGGAAGCACCCATTATCACTCCGTTTGAATCGGTAATCACATTGACATTAAAATCGACGTCAACTTCTGTCGCACTTAATATTACAGCGTCAAGATTATTAACAATCGCTCCACTATTATGAGGATTTGCATAATAAGAAGCTGACATTTCTAAGTGATTACTGTTTTTCTTGATGGAATCAATGGCAGGAATGTCAAAACTCTGTACATCAAACATCATTTTGAATAATCCTTCTTCCATCATTTCAGCAAAAACACCAGTCATGCCGCCAACTCCAAAGCTGCCGGTAATTCCTCTTTCCAGCATTTTTGTCTTGATAAATCGACCAACAGCCATGGAAGCCCCACCGCTGCCAAGCTGCATGGAAAAATCTTGTTGCAGGTAACCCGAATAGTCCAGCACATCGGCAGCATATTTCGCAATGAGCAATTCTTTTGGGTCTTTGGTATAACGAAGGGCACCTGAAGCGATCCCTGCAGGATCACCAATACTGTCAACCACAACAATGTAATCTACCTGGGTTTGAGGGATGCTGATGGGAAACAGTGGATAGTCCATTAGATTATCGGTAATGGCTACAACTTGATCGGCATACGCTGCATCTTGTATTGCATACCCAAGTGAACCGCAAGCAGACTGCCCTTGAATGCCATTAATATTACCGTAACGATCGCAGGCCGGAGCACCAAGAAAAGCCACATCAATATGAATGGCGTCACTTTCAATGGCCTGCGCCCGACCGCCATGGGAACGAATATGCAACGGTTTTTTCAAATGTCCTTCCGTTAAGAACCGTCCCATTTTTCCTCTGGCACCGCTTGTTTCGATTGCGGTAATAACCCCCTGCTCGATATAAGGAATAAGAGCATCATTCACAGTATTAAGAGAGCTCGGAGAAAGGGTAATATCACGAATCCCCTTTTTCGCAATTGCCTCAACAACACGATTTAAGATTCGATCTCCATTACGAAAATGGTGATGAAAGGAAATCGTCATACCGTCTTTAAGTCCTACAGCATCAATCACAATTTCAATGGAATCTAATAGTTTATCCACACATGGTAAGCATGTACTTAAAGCTGCTCCGGCAGTCCGTCCAACAGGTTTACGGGCAAATGCACCGCCAAAACCAGTCACCTTCCCTAGCCCAGGTATAAAATCTGGAATTTCTCTTCCGATGGAATTTTTCATTCTTATTTGCCTCCTTTCCCAGCAGTAGCTTTAGCATATGCCAAGGTACGTTCTGCCCGTGCTACAATCGGCAGATCAATCATTTTTCCGTTTAGTGAGATAACTCCCGATTTTTTATCAAGAGCCTCTTGATAAGCAGCAAGAACCCTTTGGGCATGGTCAATTTCTTTAGCCGTAGGCGCAAAGAAATCATGAACGACACTAACTTGGCGAGGATTTACAACGGATTTACCATCAAAGCCCATTTCTTTAATGAGTTCGAGCTCTTTTTTAAATCCTTCTTCATCATTAATATCAGAAAAAACCGTATCAATACATTGGATGCCAGCTTCACGAGCCGCCAGCACCAATTGTCCCCTGGCCGCCAATAGCTCCCGACCCAATTTACTGCGTGTGGTTTTTAAGTTGGCAATAAAATCTTCTGCACCAATGGCTAATGCCACCATCCGGGGACTCGCTGATGCGATTTCATAGGCTAATCGTAAGCCTTTCGGGGTTTCAACAGCCGCCATCATTTTTATGGATCCCACAGGAAATTTATTTTTTTGTTCAGCTTCGCTAATGAATTCATCAATTTGGCGAATTTCATCTGGTCCCTGGCACATGGGTAAACGAATGAGATCGGGTTTTGCTGGTAGGATTCGTTTTAGATCATCCCAGCCAAAGGGTGTGCTAATGTGATTAATCCTAACAGCCACTTCTGTGCCATAATTCATTTCTGAGATGGCTTGAAATACAAGATTTCTTGCCGAATCTTTCTCAGTAATCGCCACGGCATCTTCACAGTCCAGAATGATCGTATCAGCGCCATAAATGCCGGCGTTTAGGAGCATTCCTGGATTGTTACCAGGAACAAACATCATGCTTCTTCTCAGCTTTTCCATTGTATCCTCCTCACTCTCCTGCTCTTTGTAATGCGGTTATTACCCGGGCCTTTATTGTACAATCTAATGCGCCTCTGTCATTCGCATTTACCTGGACATCTTCAATTCCATGGTCAACAAGTGTTTTCGTTATTAAATTTCTGATATGCGCTCCATATTGCTGCATTGTAGGGCTGACTAGTTCTACTTGTATCCCAGTTCCGGCATCTGCTGGTGCCAAGGTAATAAGGATATCACTCGATTCTACCGTCCCAGCTTGGGCTAATTTAAGTAACTTACTCATAAATACCCCCCATTTCTGTTTGTTCATACATTAAAAATTAAGGATTCAATAAGAGAACCATTCTATAATATAGAGTACTCTTGCTTATCAACAAGTTCACAAGAATAGAATTGCCTTCTCTGGTCTTATGTTATCATATATTATCAAATAATTCTCACTAATCAGAGTTTTGTATTTTTAGTTTATTTAGTTTATAAAGTTCATCATCTTTGGTTATAAAACTAGCTGATAACCTTAATAGACTAAATAAACATGAAATTTTATATCAAAATTCCATGTTTATTTAGTCTATTAAAAGTAGAACATAGTCTGGATTATTATTTTATTCTACTTACACTGCCTTCTTTGCGTGGAGCAGCTTTCGGCTGATTGCCTGAAATGTATCCTAGTGCCGCTGCACCGTATACTTTATAATTTTGAGGAATTGCTAATGTCGTTAACACTTCTCGTACGACGGGTTCATCACCAAACCAAACCAGGCCAATTGATTGATCCAGCATGAGCCGCTATGCAGAGAATGGGCAGCTAAGAAGATATTCTAAAGGGCTAGTGAAGAATCAGCCATCGCATTTGAATACTGCCGATCATTAGACACTATAATCAGGGTAGGTGCATGGTAATAAAAATTATAGCTGTTACTTTCTGCTGCTTTTTTACCTGTTGCCTTTACCCGATATGTCGTTTCATCGACTACCAGCTTTTTGAAAGCTTCTCGAACGCAGCTGTTAAGTTGCTTTAGCTTTTCTTCATTTTGTACTACGTTAAAATGCCAAGACTGAGAATTACTGCCGCTTGGTGCATATTTAGCTGTTTCTATAATCACCTCTAGCTCTGCGTCTGCGATTTGTTCTTTCTGATAGCTTCTAATGTTTCTGCGGGTTAAAATATTCTGTAGAACTTCGTTCAATTGATATTCCTCCCAATATGTAGTACTACACATATTAAATCACGGGATTATGAATGTCAAATCAATCCTCCTGCTCATTTTTCTAGGAATGTTCAATTCTCGCTGCCGTCTTAGCTCTTATTTCTTCAGGATCAACGATTATTCTGGCAACACCAGTTTTTATCGCCGCTTGTGCTACAGCTGCTGCCACGGCTGGAGCAACGCGTTTGTCAAAAACATCAGGAACAACATAATCTTCTTGCAGTTCTTCTTCTGCTATTAACTCGGAAATGGCATACACTGCTGCTAGTTTCATTTCTTCATTAATTTGGCGGGCCCTAACATCTATGGCTCCACGAAAAACTCCAGGAAAGACAGTAACATTATTTACTTGATTTGGAGAATCCGAACGCCCCGTACCCGCTACTTTTACCCCAGCAGCTTTAGCATCCTTATAGCTAATTTCCGGTTCTGGATTACACAAGGAAAATACGATAGAATTTGCATTCATGCTTTGAACAATATCCGTTGTGAAGGAACCAGGCTGTGATACTCCAATCAGCACATCTGCGCCTTTGGCAATATCTGCTATACTGCCCTTCTCTTTATTTAAGTTGGTTCTAGGCAACAGTGCTGCCTGAACCCGATTCACTCGGGACATCTCCATTCCCTCGTACATGGCGCCTTTGGAATTCATCATAATGACATGCCCCACACCAGCATTGAGTAGCAACTGTACAATTGCGGTACCGGCTGCACCAGCACCATTAACGACAACTTTGACATCGGACAATTGTTTTTTTACCAAGCGCAGTGCACCTATAGTAGCTGATACAGCAGCAATCGCTGTACCATGCTGATCATCATGAAACACTGGTATATCCATTTCTTTTTTTAGAGTATCTTCAATATCATAGCATTTAGGAGAAGAAATATCTTCTAAATTAATTCCTGCAAAATTAGGTTGCAGCATCCGAACCGTTTTGATAAATTCATCTGCATCTTTCGTATCAATGGATAAAGGAATCGCATCTACATCCGCAAAGGTTTTATATAGCACCGCTTTGCCTTCCATTACAGGTATAGCTGCCTCTGGACCAATATCCCCAAGCCCTAATACCCGAGTTCCATCCGTAATCACTGCCACCATATTACCCCTACAGGTGTATTCAAAGGATAGATCTTTCTCACGGTAGATCTCCATACAGGGTTCTGCTACTCCTGGGGTATAGGCTAGACTAAGATCATAACCATCTCTTATGGGAGCCTTAGCTATCACACCCAGTTTACCATTATTCTTTCGATGATATTGTAGTGCCTCATCATGCAAACTCATATCTATCTCTCCTTCTAACTCAATAAACTAGCAATGACTTCATCCACATTATACGGTTTATTAGAATAGAAAGATAATATCGAATATTTATTGTACGATAACTTTTAGTTATTGATTCCATTCTCAATCGCTATATATATTCCTACTTTCAACAATACCGCCATATTTAAGTAATTGAAAAGAAAGTCGCCCATTAGGGACGACTTTCTTTGCGGGATTTCAGAGAGAACAGAGAAGAGTACCGTATTCTTATAAATTGAATAAGGCCATAATTGAGCTACTTGCAGTATACAATACTAATAATCCGGCAATGAATACAATCAGACTTTCTTTCCATTCGCAATTATTCAAATCAAACACCTCTTTTACCATTTAATACTATTAACAATGCCATGGTTATGGCAATTTAAAGTATATGCACAATACAGTTCCTAACGTGATAACGCCGATACAAAATGATCCGTATAAAAGATCTAACAGCATCTAAATCCTCCTCTACTAAGTTAAAAGTAATTACAATTCAATATAATATCAAATCATTTCTGTAAAAATATGTAATCTCATGGTGAGTTGTTAACTTTATTTATTGACAAATTTCGTGATTAAGTCTGACTTAATCCCATTATTGTTTTTTCTTCATTGACCATCATTTCGTTTCGATTTCGATATCCTCAAATATTGTATGATTCAATGCAAAAAAAGCCACTCATTATGAGTGACTTTTCTATACTATTTATCTATTATATTCAAAGTACTGCGTCATGGCGCATGTTTTAACGTAAGAGCAATCCTGGCGTTCCAGGTTATACTATGAGATTGACTTAGTACGCTCCTTTCTGGAAACAACGATTCTTTGCAGTACAATAAACAAACAGAGTAAAAATGCAACAGCAATTTTGGTCCACCAAGAACTGAGTGTCCCCTGGAACATGATTAGGGTTTGGATTACTCCTTGGATCAAAACGCCAAAAACTGTTCCTGTGACAAATCCGACCCCACCTGTTAAAGGTGTCCCACCGATAACAGCAGATGCAATCGCATCCATTTCTAGGCCCATGGCATGTAGTCCATAACCCGAAAGCATATAAAAACTAAACACAACCCCTGATAAAGCAGAGCAAAATCCGCTTAATCCATACACTAAAACTTTTGTCCTGCCAACTGGCAGTCCCATCAACATTGCCGATTG
>JBEQCC010000035.1:0-10903 GCA_041639455.1 Pelosinus sp.
CAACACTTGTCAGCCAATTGGCGCTATGTATGCTGCTCTGGGAATTCACAAATGTTTGCCCCATAGTCATGGGTCACAAGGATGCTGCTCTTATCATCGGATGCATTTGACCCGTCATTTCCGTGATCCGGTTATGGCTTCCACTAGCTGCTTTACAGAAGGATCATCGGTTTTTGGCGGCGGCGCTAACTTAAAAGCATCCATCCAAAATGTGTTTCACATCTATAAGCCGGATGTTATGGCCATACACACTACTTGTTTAACGGAAACCATTGGCGATGATGTTTCCAGCATTATTAAAACAGCAGAAGTTGCTGAGGGGAAGCTAGTGATTCATGCGAACACTCCCAGTTATGTTGGGTCCCATATCACAGGGTTCTCCAATATGACAAAAGCGATGGTCAGCTATTTAGCAAAAAGTACATCGCCAAAGAAAAAAGAGCAAGCCAACATTATTCCTGGCTTTGTCAATCCTGGAGATATGCGGGAAATAAAACGTCTGGTAGAAAGCATGGGTATTGAATATATTATGTTCCCTGATACATCAGGGGTTGTGGATTCACCGATGACGGGAGAATTTGAAATGTATCCTGAGGGCGGTACGACTGTAGAACAATTAAAAGATACAGGAAATTCCCAAGTCACCCTGGCACTTGGTCGATTTGCCTCTAGTGATCCCGCTGAACTTTTAAACAAAGAATACAAAGTGCCTGTAGCTACCCTGAAAACTCCCATTGGAATCAAAGCTACAGATGCATTATTAATGACCCTGCGTAATAGCTTTGCCCGGGAAATTCCAAAAGAACTAGAAATAGAAAGAGGTCAGCTGGTTGACATTATGACCGACACGCATTTCCATTTTCATGGGAAAACCGTAGCGATTTTTGGTGATCCTGATATTGTAACGGGTTTAACAGAGTTTGTATTAAGCTTAGGAATGGTTCCGCTTCATGTGCTGACGGGTACGCCAGGCGGTTCGTCCAATTCTGCAGCAGGAAGCTTTGAAGATGACATTAACGGTATGCTGAAAGGTGCTGGGATTGAGGCCAATGTGAAAAGTGCAGGAGATTTGTTTACCTTGCACCAATGGATTAAGAATCAGCCTGTAGATCTATTGATTGGCAATACCTATGGAAAATATATTGCCCGGGCGGAAGATGTTCCTTTTATGCGAGTCGGATTCCCGATTTTAGACAGAAGTGTTCATTCTTACTTGCCGATTGTTGGTTATCATGGTGCCATGAGACTGACTGAGATGATCAGTAACGCCCTGTTAGACAGAGCAGACCGAGATGCCAAAGATGAAGACTTTGAATTGGTAATGTAGATAGACATTGTTTAATAGTAAGGTTTAAAAAAGATGTTGAAACGCGAAGGTCGCGAAGAAATGCAAAGCACACGAAGAGATAGTATCGATATCCTTATTCTTTCAAATCTTCGCGTCTTCGCGGTTCAAACGTTCTTTTATGGTATTGCTAAGAGAGGAGTGAGATGTACTATGGCTGAGGAGCTTGCAGGAAGCATTACAGAACGAGATGAGTTTATTGTTACAAAAGGTAAGAATAAGAAACAGCTTACATGTGATACGGACAGTTCTGCCGGCTGTGTAAGCCAAAGGGCTTGTGTGTATTGTGGAGCCAGAGTCGTGCTCAATCCTATTACAGATGCCATACACTTGGTACATGGACCCATTGGCTGTGCCACCTATACCTGGGATATACGCGGCAGCCTGAGCAGCGGTGCGGAATTATACCGCAATAGCTTTTCTACCGATTTAAAAGAGCAGGATATTATTTTTGGCGGCGCAAAAAAGTTATCGGCAGCAATTGATGGACTGGTGGAAAAATATCAGGCAAAACTAGTATTTGTATATTCAACCTGTATTGTCGGCGTAATTGGAGATGACTTAGAAGCCATTTGCAGCGCCGCCTCTCGAAGACATAATATTGAAGTGATACCGGTAGAGTCCAGCGGATTTATTGGCAATAAATCTGCGGGCTACAGGGCAGCGGGAGATGCGTTGCTTCGTTTGATAAAGCCCTCTGAGTCTGCAGTAATCGAAAAGAACAATAGTATTAACTATTTAGGGGATTTTAATCTGGCTGGTGAAGCTTGGATTATTCATAATTATTTACGGCAGATGGGGGTAGAATTAAACGTTACTTTTACAGGAGATTCTCATTATACAGCCTTGAAATCAGCCCCTAAGGCTAAGCTGAACATTGTACAGTGTGCTGGATCGATGATCTATCTTGCGGGGAAAATGGAAGAAATCTACGAGATTCCTTATATTCAAATATCGTTTTTAGGTATTGAGGATACGGCTGCCTCATTGCGCAATATTGCAGCTGCTTTAGGAGAAGAGTCTATGATTGTCAAGGCGGAGGAGTTGATTGCTAAGGAAACAGCCAGAGTGGAAGGTATTATCAAAGGGTATCGGGCTAAACTGGAAGGCAAAAAGGCTGCCATTTTTGTTGGCGGAGGATTTAAGGCCATTTCTCTGATTAAACAGTTTAGGGAAATTGGCATTGATGTAGTGATGATTGGTACGCAAACCGGCAGAAAAGAGGAATATGAAATCATGAATGAGTTAGTGGACGACGGTACGGTGATTTTAGATGATGCGAATCCTGCGGAACTGGAAAGATTTATGATGGAAAAGGGGGCTAATCTGCTAGTAGGCGGAGTCAAAGAACGGCCTTTGGCCTATAAATTGGGGATTGCCTTTATTGATCATAATCATGATCGCAAACATCCTTTAAGCGGTTTTGAGGGTGCCGTAAATTTTGCTGAGGAAGTATATTCTACCGTTTGTTCGCCTGTATGGAAGAGTCTTAATCCATTGAGAATGGAAAGTGGGGTGGCGAACCATGGCTAAAAAAAACAAAGAAAATGTGTATTTTCGGAATGTAAACGAAAATCCCTGTAATATGTGCATGCCAATGGGCGGCATCTTAGCATTGAAGGGAATCGAGCAGTCTATGGTTATTGTTCATGGATCCCAAGGCTGTAGTACCTACATGCGCAGGCATATTGCCGAACATTTTAACGAGCCTGTTGATGTAGGATCTTCTTCTTTAAATGAAAAAGGCACCATATACGGCGGGGAAAAGAATCTCAGACAAGCTTTGGACAATATTAGGAAGGTATATCATCCCGCTTTGATTGGTATTGTAACGACTTGCTTAGCAGAAACCATTGGTGAAGATATTGAGAGAATTACGGGTCAATATCTCATTGATAAAGAGATGGAAGAGTTTCCGATTGTTACGGCTTCCACGCCTGGCTATGGCGGCAGTCACTTTGAAGGCTATTTTTTTACTCTAAAAAGAATATTGATGCAGCTAACGGAAGCTGTCGAAAAGAATAACAAAATAAATATTATTATTCCCAACATCAGCCCTGCCGACATTCGTGAAATAAAGCGTATGTTAGCTCTCATGCAAATTGAATATGTATTGTATCCTGATTTTTCCGATACTCTGGATCGCCCTTTTGCAAAACCTTATACCAAGATGAGCAATGGTGGGACCAAAATAATGGATATACGATCTATGGGTGGTGCTGCAGCGACCATTCAAATGGGAATCACCATAGAGGATGGGATTTCTCCAGGAAAATATCTGAAAGAAGAATTTGGCATTCCTTTATACAATATAGCCATACCCATGGGTGTGGAAAGTACAGATGCATTTATCAATACCTTAGTAGAAATTACCGGTAAGAAGGTTCCGGAAAGTATGAAACAAGAACGTGGACGTTTGTTAGATGGAATGATTGACTCTCATAAATATAATTTTCAAGGAAGAAGTGTTATTTTTGGTGAGCCGGAAATGGTCTATGGGGTAACCAAAATTTGTGTAGAAAATGGCGTTTTCCCAGCAGTTGTGGCTACAGGCAGTCAAATCGGGAAGTTTAATCAATTAGTGACAGCAGCAGTAGCTGAGTGTCCGGAAGAAAGTAAGATATTAATTGAAACGGACTTTTCCCATATCTTAGCTGCCAGTAAGGATGCAAACGTCAATATTGGAATTGGTCCTTCTGATGGTCGATACCTTACAGAAAAAGGTGATATTCCTCTCGTGAGGCTGGGGTTTCCCATTCATGATCGGGTAGGAGGGCAGCGGCTTTTATCTGTAGGTTATACGGGTACAATGATGTTGTTGGATCGCATCACCAATACCCTGCTGGAAAACAAATATAAATCATATCGAAGCTCTATGTATGAAACATTCTACCAGCAAGGGTAGCTGGCTGCAGTAAATAAAAAAATACCCTGTGATGCAAGGGGAATTTGAGGTGAAGGGTATGGAAGAGAGCAAACATCCTTGTTATAATGCGGATGCTCATCATCAATATGCGCGGATGCATTTGCCAGTGGCACCCCAGTGCAATATCAGCTGTAATTATTGCAATCGTAAATTTGACTGTGTAAACGAAAGCCGGCCAGGAGTAACGAGTGAAGTGCTGACACCAGAGCTTGCCAGCCAAAAGTTTTCCTGGGTCAAAGAAAATATTGAAAATTTAAGTGTAGTAGGAATTGCCGGTCCTGGAGACGCTTTGGCAAATTGGGATGTTACAAAAAAATCCATTGAATTAATTGAGGCTAAAGGCGAGGATATCATATTTTGCTTGTCAACCAATGGTTTAATGCTGCCTCACTATGCAGCAGAACTCGTAGAAATGGGTATAAAGCATATCACCGTTACGGTGAATTGTCTCGACCCTAGCATTGGGGCGCGACTTTATAAAGTTGTGAATTATGAGGGCAAAAGCTATACCGGAGTAGCTGGCGCTGAATTGATGGTTGAAAATCAATTGAAAGGCATTGCCTATTTAGTGGAGCATGGCGTACTGGTTAAAATTAATATTGTCATGGTCAAAGGAATCAATGATCATCACATTCCGGAAGTCGTAAAGAAGATGAAAGAATTAGGCGTTTTTATTACGAATATCATGCCGCTGATTCCTGCGCCCGGAAGTGCGTTTGAAAAATTTCCGCAAACCAGTATGAAAGAAATTAATGAAATGAGAGATCGCTGTCAGCTTGAAATGCAGCAAATGAGACACTGTAAGCAATGTCGGGCTGATGCAGTTGGACTCTTAGGAAATGACAGGTCAAATGAATTTCGTATGACCAAGCCAGAACCGGAAAAATCTGTTTTGCCGGTTAAGCAGATTGGTAAGGAGTATAAGATTGCCGTTACCTCTAAGCATGGCAAATTAGTAGATCAACATTTTGGTCATGCGACCGAATTTTTAATTTATCAAGTAAATGATGAATCTTTTACTCTTATGGAAAGACGCAAAGTAGAGCAGTACTGCTCTGGTGTTTCAGAATGTGATTCAGATTCTAAAGAGGAACGAAAGAGCGCAGCAATTCAAGCAATCAAGGATTGTGATGCCGTTTTGACCATGCGCATTGGTTATCATGGGCAACAAAGACTATTAGAACATGGGATTGTGAGCGTGGAGTATTGTTATACCGTGGAAGAAGGATTAGCTTATGCAGCAGAACAGTTAACGATGAAAAAAGCGATTTGAAAGGATGGGTCTAATCATGATGAATAAACCAAAGTTTCATATTTTTGTTTGTACCAGTTCAAGAGCGAATGGTCAACAGAAAGGTTACTGCCATGCGAAAAGCGGCATGGAATTAGTGGCAAAATTCATGGAGGAAATTGAGGAACGGGATTTAGGTGGTGAGGTTTTTGTGAATAATACAGGCTGTTTTGGTATCTGTGAGCAAGGACCTGTGGTTGTCATATATCCTGGTGGCATCTGGTATAAGGGTGTTACTCCTGATGATGTAGAAACCATTATGGAAGAGCATATTGAAGGCGGGAATGTGGTGGCTCATTTAGCAATCTAAAAGTCTATGCGCTTCTTTGCCGGTTGGCAGTCTAGAGCAGGCAATAGCAGAAAAGGAGGAATTGGTGGTATGGATCAGAATATTGCGGCTTGCATCAATAAGAATGGTATGACTAGTTCTTTCTACGATGCTAGTGCTGTTATCATTTATGAAAAAAAAGACGGAATTTGGCAGGTCGTAAAAGCAAAGACAATCTCTTTGGATCAACAAGCTGGCTTGGCAGGATTGCGCAGGCAAATGGCAGAAATTATTTTATTTTTAAAGCAGTGTAAGATCATCATTGGATTGTCGGTTGTTGGCGTGCCCTATTTTGAATTAGAGAAGCAGCAGTGCAGTATTTGGGAATTTGATGGCGATCCCCTGTCTTTTTTAGATTATGTTTTAGAGAAAGAACTAGAGAAAGCTAGTAACAGTCAATTACAGTCCAGCTTTACGATTCCTGTTCCCATGGAAAAGAGAAATGGGGAGTATTATATATCTATCAAAGAAATTCAGGAAAATGATAGTGGAATTACTTCCAAACAAGTGCTATTAGCTTTTTTGCGCAAAGGAAATTTTTATAATTTAGAGGTTCTTTGTAATCATGTTCCTCCTTGGTTAGAAAGTGAATTGACGGGAGGCAATTTGATCGGATCGATCGAGAAAGTAGCACCTACTCAAACCCACATTTATATCAGCAAAAAAGGTTGTGAAGCATGATGTGGATAGATCAAACATTGCAAGAAGGGCTAAGAAAAAGAAGCAGCAGGGAGAATCTGATACAGGTATTGCAACTGCTTGAAAGCCTTCCCGTCAGAGCAATTGATTGTAAGGTAACAGATTGGGAAAAATGCGATTTACCAAGAATAAATTCATCCCTTAAAAAACGTATACGAGGTAGAATCAATGGAACAGTCGAAGAGGTGGAGCTTGCTTATAAATTTGGATTTCAAAAGATTATCGTTGATTGTGAGCCTCACTTGGGACAAGGATTAGTTAGTCAAGTTTGTTCGGCTCTTTTTGCAGCGCGAAAGCAGCGAATGAATATAGGGATCTGCATCGAAAATGCTTCACAATTTTCCATCGACGAAATCGCATTTCTTTGGCGAGATATTCCGATTGATAAAATTGAGACTTTGGCTTATGGTGATAAAGATAGCTTGCTTGATCCTTTGAAGACCTCCCAAATCATGATATTGCTAAAGCAGAAAATTCCTGTTCCTTTAGAATTTCATGGACATAATGCCTATGGCTTAGCCACTGCCAATTCTTTAGCAGCTTATCAAGTAGGGGTGAAACATATTGCAGCTGCAGTGGCTGGTCTCGGATCAAATGGGCATGCTGCCTTAGAAGAACTGATGATGGCACGGAAACGTTTATTAGGCGAGGGAATGGCGGATACATCCCAGTTGGCTCTTATTTGCTCTCAGATTCTTACCAGGTTTGGGTTAACAGTTCCTAAAGCAAAATCGATTATTGGGCAAGATATTTTTGCTCATGAGTCAGGTATTCATGTAGATGGGGTGATGAAGAATCCGCTGTTATATGAAGCTTTTTCTCCAGAGGAAGTGGGATTGGTAAGACAATTGGTGGTGGGGAAACACTCGGGAACTGCATCCATACAAGCTAAGTTCCGTGACTGGAATATTCATTTATCACCAGAGGAAGGAAATGCTTTATTAAAACAAGTGCGCAAGCTCGCTGTAGAACAAAAAAAACAAGTAGATGATCCTGTCTTATTCGATTTATATCGATCAATAAAATCTTCAGTTCCGTCACAAAATCTTTCTTCTTAAGGTTAAGCACTGATATTTTTCTGCTGGTGTTTAACCTTATTTTACTAACCGCTTAAGAGTATAAACGTATGACAAAAAAGGAGGGATACTTATGCATGCCAGAACAATTGAAATTGTGGATACCACACTAAGAGATGGAGAACAATCGCCAGGCACCGTATTTTCTGCTCAAGATAAATTAAATATCGCTACGGCTTTGGATCGGGCGGGAGTAACCTGGATTGAGGCAGGGGTTCCTGTAATGGGAGAAGAAGAGCAAGAGGCGATGAAATTGATATTGTCTGCTGGGCTGCAAGCTAAGATCATTGCTTGGAACCGTGCCGTTGAAAATGACATTCTGTCTTCAGTATCTTGTGGTTTTTCTCATTTGCATATTTCTGTTCCTGTCTCTGATTTGCATATTGAACAAAAATTAAAAAAAAGCAGAGAATGGGTCTTGGAGAATTTAAAACAGTCTATATTGCTGGCACAAAGCTTTGGCTGCATCGTTTCTGTAGGAGCAGAAGATGCTTCACGTGGGGACCGGGAGTATTTCCTGGAAATTGCAGATATAGCAGCAGAATTGGGCGCAGTTCGCATTCGTTATGCGGATACGGTAGGCTGTCTGAATCCATTAGCGGTGCATTCGATCTTCCAGGAACTGATTCCTCGCTGTCCTTTGCCGGTAGAAGTTCATATGCACAATGATTTTGGTTTAGCCAATGCCAATACCTTAGTAGCCCTTGCTGCCGGGGCTGAGCTGGCAAGTACAACAGTTGGGGGAATTGGCGAGCGAGCGGGAAATGCAGCATTAGAGGAAGTGGTGACTGCATGGCAGGTAGTATATGGTAATAGATGCCATATTAATAGTAATGATTTTCCGCACTTAAGCCGATTAGTGATGCAGGCTGTCAACAAAGATGTGTTCGACTATAAGCCAATTATCGGCAGTGCTTTTACTATCGATGCTAGAAATAAAATAGCTTAGTGTGATTAACAAAAACTCCAAGACAACTTGTGTGATATGCAAGGAGTCTTGGAGTTTTTCTAAGATAACACTAAACACAGAGCAATATTTATCTCCTAGCCAGCGTTTCTCTGTGTGCCTCTTCGGCTCGGTTATGTCTTATTGGCTTTAAAGGACACGCAGCGTTCTTTAGCTATGCAGGAATTTGTGAATTTGGTATGGAAGTAGGGAAGGGCTATTTTGTAGAAATATAGGATAAAAAGGTATGGGAGCAATGATATGAAAAAGAATGATGTGTTATGTACTTCTCATGAAATACAGCGGTGTGGCTGGGTAACATCTGATGCTCTATATCAGAAATATCATGACACTGAATGGGGAGTGCCTCAATATAATGATGATAAGTTGTTTGAATTTCTGCTCTTAGAAGGTTTGCAGGCAGGGTTAAGTTGGATTACTATATTAAAAAGGCGTGAAGTTTATCGTGAAGTGCTGGATGGATTTTCCCCAACTAAAATTGCTGTTTATGATGAGGAAAAAATGTTACAATTAATGTCTGACCCAAGATTGATTCGCAATTCCCTAAAGATGTCAGCTATTGTTAAAAATGCCAAAGCCTTTTTACAAGTACAACAGGAAACGGGGAGTTTTTCAACGTATCTATGGCAATTTATTGATGTGCCTAGGCAAAACTTCTGGTCTTCCCTGGATGAGGTTCCCACAGAGACGTTAGAATCAAAGGAAATGAGCAGGGCCTTGAAGAAAAAGGGCTTTTCTTTTGTAGGCCCCACGATTTGTTATGCCTATATGCAGGCAATTGGTATGGTCAATGACCATATAACACATTGTTTTCGTCATAAAGAGCTGTTGAAAGAGTAACAAGGCAAGGAGTAATTGAATGGACGTATTAAATATTTTTGAAGTGATTGGAACCATTGCTTTTGCGGCGGCGGGAGCTTTAGTTGGGATACACAAACGATTGGATTTGTTTGGCGTGTTTATGTTAGCATTAACTACGGCAGTTGGCGGAGGGATTGTGCGGGATGTTTTAATTGGGATTAATCCTCCTACAGCCTTTGTCTATCCCTTCTTTACCATTATCAGTTTGATTACAGCTATTATTGTAAGTATAAATTATCGGTGGATTAATAAATTCAATAATGTTATCTTGATTTGTGATGCAGTAGGGTTGGGCGCCTTTACGGCAGCTGGTGCAAATATGTCATTTTTATATGAATATCATCGGTTATTTATCACTGTTATGATGGCGGTACTACGCGGTGTAGGCGGCGGTGTGATTCGAGACGTATTTGTGCGGGATATCCCGTTTATTTTTCAAAAAGAAGTATACGCAGTAGCCTCTATTGCAGGAGCGATAAGCTTTTTTTATTCGAAGCCGTTTTTATTGGGAAATGGTCCAATGTATTTATGTTTTTTTGTTACAGTAAGCATTCGGATGGTTTGTATGAAATATGATATTAATTTTCCGGTGCTTGCAGCAAAAGGACAAGAAAAATATGAAAGTAAGGGAGAGTAAGGATGGAAACTAAAAAAATTAGAGATTTTCAGTCTGGTGATCTAATTCAGAGCTTTTTTCTTGTGAAGGCTGCTGAATACAAAACGACCAGTACGAATAAAAGCTATCTTGATCTAACATTAGTGGATTCCACCGGTGAAATGAATGCCAAACTTTGGGATTATAGTACAGAAGCGGAACCGAAATATGCTGTGAATATGTTAGTCAGAATACGGGGAAGCGTTTCCGAATGGCAGAGCAGGCTGCAGCTTAAAATTGATAAAATCAGGATGGCTACACAAGAAGATGCGTTAGATATCGGTGATTTCGTGCCTGTTGCTCCCTATAGTCCAGAAGCGATGTATGGGGAAATTGAAAAATATATAAGTATGATTGAGAATGCTGATATTGCCAAAATTGTCAGTACTTTAGTTGTTGCCAATAAGGAGAAGCTGCTATTATATCCGGCGGCAAAACAAAATCATCATGCTGTTCGTTCCGGTCTTTTATATCATATAACCACTATGTTGAAAATGGGTGAAAAGGTAAGTGAGGTGTATGTAAGTCTCAATCGGGACTTGCTATTTGCAGGCATCATTCTCCATGACATTGCAAAGATAGCGGAGATGAATGCCGGTGAACTAGGGATTGTCTCAGAATATACGGTGGAGGGAGAGCTCTTAGGACATATCATCCAAGGACTTAAAATGATTGATCAGACTGCTGTAGAGGTGGGAGCCGATCCGGAAGCCTCCCTGATTTTGCAGCATATGGTCTTGTCCAATCATTATGAG
>JBEQCC010000036.1:0-10886 GCA_041639455.1 Pelosinus sp.
CTCTCTTGTTACGAACTTCATCTGCCTGAAAGGAAGTAGGAGGCTCCATCGCCACCAGGCACATTACCTGTAATAGATGATTCTGGACCATATCACGCAAGGCTCCAGCCCCCTCATAATACCCCCCGCGCTTGCCGACACCAACTTTTTCGGCTACCGTAATCTGAACATGATCAATAAAGCTGCGATTCCAAATTGGCTCCCACATGGCATTGGCAAAACGGAACGCCAAAATATTTTGTACGGTTTCTTTTCCCAAATAATGGTCAATGCGATAGATCTGTCCTTCATCAAAGACCCCTGTTAATACCTGGTTAACCATTCGGGCAGATTCCAGGTCTCTTCCAAAAGGCTTTTCTACGACAATGCGATAGCTTGTTTTTCCGCGAAAAATCTCCTGCTGTCCTAACTGTTCCACAATTTCTGTAAATAAGGTAGGAGGAGTCGCAAGGTACAATACCTTATTAGCAGACTTATACCAGCCTTTATTTAACTTTTCCAAAAGAGAACTATAGGTTTTTTCATCATGATAATCAGCTGCCATATAGGATATATTATCTGCAAATTTTCCCCACTCTTCTTCCTCGCTTTTCCCCCTGCGCGAAAATGCATCCACACCTTTGCGCAATTGCTGTCGAAACATCTCATCGTCGGACGCAGTACGTGCAATGCCAATAATGCAGAAAGGATCAGGCAATAAGCCATCGATAAATAAGTTGTAGATAGCAGGTACAATCTTACGCTGCGTTAAATCCCCGGATGCACCAAAAATTACAATTACAGTGGGCTCAATCTTCACATCACGCATCATCAATGCCATTCCTCCATTCCGTTTAGACAGATTATGAAACTAACGTCTATTTCTCTGTATCCACTCTAATAAATCATTTTTACTTTCGAATACTCTTCCAATAATACAATGATTCTTTATATTACTATAAAACTCCTTGTTCTCCAGTATTTTACCCAAACTATTTAAATATCAGCCTTTAGTCCAGTTTTTTTAAATAAATGCCTTTCAAAGGATTATCCGCTAAAATAATACATATATATATTTCTCGATATTTTTTTATCTGATGTAAAAACAAGGAGCTTTTATGAAACTATTGCTGATTGAAGACGAACAGCGGCTTGTTGAAGCCCTCTCTTATTTATTGAAGAAAAATGGCTGTGCCACAGATATCGCTATGGATGAAGAAAGCGGTGTAGAAATGGCTTTAACTGGCATTTATGATGTAATTATCTTAGATCGAATGCTTCCCAAGCTAGACGGCATTTCCGTTCTACAAGAATTTCGTCACCGGGGCTTTGATACTCCAGTCTTATTCTTAAGTGCCAAAGATGCCCTTAAGGACCGAATCGAGGGACTAGGCGCAGGTGCTGATGATTATCTGGTTAAGCCTTTCTTATCTGAAGAATTATTAGCAAGGCTAAGAGCCTTAGCTAGAAAAAAACGAAAGAGCTTATCAATAAAACCATCACAGTATCAGGAATGACCTTTGATCCCTTACGGGGCGAGGCCACCAAAGGTCAGGAAATTGTTCAACTTAGTGTGAAGGAGTCCCTGCTATTGGAACTACTAATTGTTGAATCTCATGGAGGCTCTATTAAGTTTCCAGTCAGCTCACTTTAGGAACAAAATTCTGCATAAAATTACCTGTATCCGGATTTAGGATATGGGGTTAATAAAGGAACAAATGATTAAAAAGAAACCACAAAGGGCTATTACAAAAACTCAACCGAGTTCTGAATAGCCTCTTTGAATATTTCCATATTCTATTTTTTATTACTTTAAAGTGTGTATATAATCAATAAGATCTTTAAATTGCGCACCATTCTTCTCAATTACTGGTTTAACGGCTTCTTGCCACTCAGCTATGTTGTCAACAGAAGTAATTGTAACGCCAGAAGCTTTAATCTTTGCGTTGGATTTTTCTTCATATTTAGCCCAGGATTCCTTTTCTGTGGCAACAGAAGCAGTGGCAGCATCTTGAATAATCTTTTGGTCAGCCGGTGAAAATTTATTCCACATAGCTAAGTTCATCAAAAGTACTTCAGGAACACGCTGATGTCCATCTAAAATATAATTCTTCGCAACTGTATAGTGGTTTGCAGATTCAAATGAAGGCACATTATTTTCTGCAGCATCAATTGTACCAGTTTGTAATGCTCCAAATACATCACCATATGGCATTACAATCGGATTTGCACCTAGAGCAGTAACCATCTCAAGAGTAATTGCACTTTGTTGTACGCGTATTTTTTGACCTTTCAAATCGGAAAGCTTCGTAAGAGGCTTGCTGGAATAAAAGCTTCTAGCGCCAGACTCGTAGTAAGCCAATCCCATCATATTAGATGTTTGAAGGTCTTTTAGCAGTTGCTGCCCTTTACTGCTATTCAAGAATGCCCATTCTTGACTTGAGTCTGTAAATAAATATGGAAGAGCAAATAATCCCATTTGAGGGTTGAAGGAGGTAAGTGTAGCACTGCTAACTCTTGTCATATCAACTGTACCACCTGTTTGAACCTGACTTACAACTGAGTTTTCGTCACCTAATGTTCCGCCAGGATAAACTTCAACATTAATTCTTCCGTTTGTGGCTTGTTTAACAAGCTCTGCAAATTTCCTGTCACCGTCAGTTGTAGGATAGTCTGCTGGGTGAGCTTCAGCCAGCCTTATCGTCACTTTTGCTCCTTCACTCGCTGTTCCCGCATTTTTTGAAGCACCTGAGCTACAAGCTGTCAGCAAAACAGCACATAGCAGCGATAAGATTAGAACTGACAAACTTTTTTTCATTTTCTTAGCTCCTTTTTTAATTTATTATTTTTAAATACTAAATGTATTTAACGCATGAAGTGCGGTAAATAGAGAGATAATTGAGGAACGTAGATAATTACCATCAAACAAATGAACAGGATAGCATAGAATGGGACCATATGCCTTACGGCTCTCCCTATAGGTGTATCTGTCAAGGCGCACCCTATAAACAAAACAGCTCCATGAGGTGGAATAGTCAAGCCAATTCCTAGGCTGAGCATCATAATAATTCCGAAATGGAGAGGGTCTACATGCATATTAAGTATAACTGGCTTTAAAATTGGTGTCATAATCATAATCAATGGTGCCATATCCATCGGTGCGCTCAGCAAAATCAACAAGCAAGCTATGATAAACAATAGGATGAGAGGGTTACTGGATATGCCTAATAGAAGTGCAGTAACCATATCTGGTATACGCAAGATTGTTAGAACATAGCTAAATGCTGCAGAAGCTGCCATTAAGAAAAACACAAGAGAGCAGATTCTTAATGTTTTTAATATAATTGGCCAAAATTCTTTAATGGAAATATCTTTATAAAAGAAGAAAGTAATAATGAAAGCGTACAAGCAAGCAATAGCCCCCGCTTCAGTGGCTGTAAACCAACCTGTAAAAATACCCCCTAGAATGATAACGCAAGGCATAATAGAAAATATTCCGTCAAAAATAACTTTCCCGTGTTCTTCCTTCGGTATTATTTCATTCACTGTGTAACCATTTTTAATAGCTAGAAATCGACCAGCAATCATTAAGATTGCACATATAACGAAACCAGGAAAAACACCCGCTAAGAAAAGAGCATTGATAGACGGGGCAGATGCGCCATAAGCAAGCGCATACAAAATCAAATTATGACTTGGTGGAACAACAACACCTTGTATAGAAGCAGAAATAGTAAGGCTTGTAGCAAATTCTTTACTATAACCTTTTTTTACCATCTGTGGGATCATAACAGTACCCACAGAAGCCATATCAGCAGCAGCTGAGCCGGAAATGTTGCCAAACAATAGACAAGCAAGGCAGTTTACCATAGCAAGGCCACCCTTAAATCGGCCAAAACCTAGCAATGCGAACCGTATTAATCGTTTCGCTAGCCCGCCTTCACCCATAATTTGACCAGCCAAAATAAAGAACGGAATGGTAAGTAACGCATAGTTATTAAGGCCATCTATCATTTTGTGAGAAATTAACTCAAGGCCAAAATCCTCCATTAAAAAAACAACTAGTGTAGAGGCAACAATACACAACGAAATTGGCACTCGTATCAGCATTAACCCAATAAATGTTATTGTAAGAACAATAATTTCAATAGTAGTATAATCCATCAATGCCCACCACCTAATCCTTTATGTCTTTTTAAATCAACACCAAAAAATTGAAATATGCCATAGAACAGAATAAGGACACCTGATACGGGTATTGCGAGAGTTCTGTAGGCTATGGGCAAATTACCCATGGTAGGAATAGTTTGACCAAAGTCGTTTAGCATAAGCTTTGTTCCATAAACAATCAAGATTAGTGAAAAGACAATTTCAAAAATCGAAATGAGCTTTTCAATATAAAAATTTGATTTTTCGCTAAATTGGATAGAAGTAAAAGCAAGGTGTATTCTTTCCCGAAAGCCCATCGCAATGCCCAAAAATGAAAACCATATAAGTAAAAATATTGTGATATCTAAAGACCAAGTCGGTGTATAGCTGAACAATTTTCTGGAAAACACTTGAAAACATACAATCACGATCATTATTAGCAACAGTATCTTTGATAATTCTTCAAAGGCCTTATCAATAGATAGCAGCAAACTTGATATCCACTTTACTCCGTTTTTTTGGATTTGCGCGGTTTCTTTTGAATCTGCCAAAATATCAGCTCCTCATATACAATTTATAATCTTGGTATCCTGAGCTAATTCAGGGAAAAAATGGGACTTGACTGTTTCCTGCAGGGTATCAATAAACAACGTCCACCCAGACGCCAGCACGACCATGCGGTTAATTCTTCTCACATATTTACTATTGCCCGGAGTCTTGCTCATCCCATCACTTCCCTTCAATCGCAGCCAGTCGCGAAACTAAATCAACTTAATTAATTAAGCAGTCCTTATTTCATCCGATGTGAGGAAATCTTGCCGTATTGGTGTGAATACATCAATCAATACTGAGTCATCCTCCAAAGAAACAACTCCATGCAAGACATTCTTAGCAGCATAATAGCTATCCCCCTGCTTAGCAATTTTAGTTTCGCTGCCAACCGTAATTTCAAAACTTCCCTTAACGACATAGCCTATTTGCTCATGTTCCGAATGGCTGTGAGGGACCCCTATGCTTCCTTTTGCAAACTGAAATTCTACTAGCATAAGTTTGTCCTCTGCAACTAGTACTTTTCGTGACGTTTTATCACCAATATCTTTTCCTTGCAGCTCTTGATTTGTAATGATCATTAAAATCCTCCTTTAGCGCAGATAACAATGTCCATGATGAATTGCCATAATGCGTCTTTCCCTTTAAAGTATATATGAAATTTTTTTCATTGTATTGACTGAATATTGTGGTAAAATGTTGTTGTATTGTTATTCTTAACCTGGGAGTGGTAAACTTGCCGACAATGAGTGATTTTGATTTTGAGCTCAATGCAAATCCTCACCAATTTATCCACCAGCATACTACCTCATCTCAAAATATTTGGGATAAATTCCATTCCCATCCTGGTATGGAGTTTATTTATGTTCTACAGGGAGAGGGGTCCGCGATTATCGATCAGAATATCTATCCATTTAAACCAGGATCACTTATGTATTTTCAACCCTTTCAGTTACATAGGGTAAAGGCAGACATACCAGAAAAAACATTTTACATCCGATCAAAATTGCTATTAGAACCATCTATTATTGATTCATATTTACAAAAATTTACTGCTTTATATCGTTTTTTTCAGCACCTATTGCATAGTAATCTAAATTGCCAAGTTATCCAGGTGACAAATTCTTCCCAATTTGAAACTCTATTTACACTCTATGGATCTCGTCATAAGCAATTGGAAATTACAGAAGACTTTGCTTTATTCTTCCTGCTTTTTATAACGACAGTAAAAGATCAATGGAATATCCAAAATCAAATGGAGAGAGAGACGCAGCTTCGTCATAACCACTATGCCGAATATGTTATGAGATGGATTGATGCAAATTATCATGAAGAATTTACATTAGAATCTTTAGTAAAGGAACTTCATCTTTCACGTTTTCATATATCCCACTTATTTCGTAAAGCTACGGGAAGTAGCATCACAGAGTATCTAACCTATCGTCGTTTACGAGAGGCTTCTTTTTTATTGCGGACAACATCTTTACCTTTACAGGAAATATGCAGTAAAATTGGCATTGGCAATATCTCGTATTTTTGCCAATTATTTAAAAGAAACATCGGCGCTACACCTTCTCAATACCGAATAAAGCAATAATACTTTTACCTTTTTAGCCACAGATCACAGAGAAAAAACAGTACCTTAGCGGCACTGTTTTTTTATTTTTTATGGAAATAAGACTCGGCGACAATTCAAGCACCATTTTTTACCTAGAATAACAATATCCGTATCGCAAAAACTACAACCGAAAAGAATAGGTAGCGATATGGAAGGATGACAACCGTTCAGATGGATCTTAGTATTATAATTCCTACTTTTAATGAAAGAAATAACGTTAGGATCATTGCTGAGAAAATTACTAGTCTATTACAAGGAAGTAATTGTTCCTTTGAAATCATTTTTGTCGATGATAGCCTTGATGACACACCTGTCATTTTAGAAGAGCTTTGCCAGCAATATAAGGAAGTAAAATATATTCACCGCCGCAATGAAAAAGGCTTAGCATCTGCAGTTGTTAAGGGTTTCTTACATTCTCAAGGCAATCAGATCATTGTTATGGATTCTGATCTCCAGCATCCTCCTGAATTACTCCCTTTGATGATCAAACGACTGGGATGCTATGATGTTGTCATTCCTAGCCGCTTTGTTGCCGGCGGCTCAGATGGCGGCTTAAATATAGTACGCAAATTAATTTCAGGGGTTGCCAGGGGAATTGGCTATGTTTGTATTAAAAAGCTGCGCTGTATCTCCGATTCTACTAGTGGGTATTTTGGTTTTAAACGAAGTGTCATTGAACAAGTGCAATTAAATCCCATAGGTTGGAAGATACTTATTGAAATTCTGGTAAAGGGAAGATACCAAACTGTGCATGAAATTCCTTATTCATTTGTGGCCCGGGCAGCAGGAACATCAAAAATGAATTTGAACGAGCAATTCAATTATCTAAAGCACATCGGGCAGCTTATGATGTATCACCCTGAACATCGTAAATTTTATTATTTTTGTATGATTGGAACCTTAGGAGTCTTTGTCAACTTATCATGTTTACATTTTTTTCTGCATTTCCTGGGAATGGAAGAATTAACAGCTTCAATTTACGCCTCCTCCATTGCCATGCTTCATAACTTTATGTGGAATCACAAAGTAACCTGGAAAGAATGTAAACAACAAACTCTATGGAAGCGAATGATGCAACTTCCTCAGTTTGTATTAATCTGCAGTCTGGGTATCGTCATTACCACCTTATTTACCCAAGCATTTCTCTTTCTAGGATGGAATATCTATGTCGGTCAGCTAACAGGTATTGCCGTATCTATCCTCTGGAATTTTTCTGCTAACAACAAATGGACATGGTCTGCTACTTATTCACAAATCAATGCTAATAAAGAAAAATTAATTGTAACTCAGGAATCACCCAGTAAAGAAAGCTGTATGCAAGTGGAATTTTAAACAGAAAGGGTTTCATTACATGAAGTTTCCATCAAAAACCGTATGGTTTACTTTTTCGATCCATACATTCATCATTTTTATCTCCTACCAATTAGCTAATTACTTACCTTCTAACCCTCCGATAGGATTTGTAGATCAATCCTTATATCCTATGCCCCCCTTTATCGAGAAATTTATTCGTTGGGACGCCCAGTGGTATACCTATGTTGCTGGATATGGATATGATGCAAAATCAATCGTCTTTTTTCCTTTGCTCATCATACTAATAAAATGTTTATCTTACGTAGGTTTACCCATCCCTTTTGCTGGTTTATTACTTTGCAATGTATTTGCCTTCATCAGTTTCTGGATCATGGATATAACCTTCCGTTTAGATTTTTCTCCACAACAAGTTCACTATTCGCTTTTATCTTATGCTCTTATGCCAACTTCTTTTTTTCTAAATAGTATCTATACAGAACCTCTATTTATCACCTTTTCTCTTTTCTGCATCTATTTTTCCAGAAAAGGTCAGTGGTGGTATGGAGGAGCAGCGGGTGCATTAGCTACTTTGACCAGAAATTTGGGAATCTTTCTTTTTATTTTTTTACTTTATGAATTCTATAAAAAGAAGTCTGTTCATACTAACTCCTTTCCTGCCATGATTCCACTTTTCCTACCGCCAATTGCTCTATCATGTTTTATGCTGTACAACCTCTATCTATTGGACAATCCGATTGCTTTTATAACCACCCAACAAGACTGGGGAAGATATTTTGAACTGCCCTGGAACAATATTGCAGCTAATATCCCTTTGACTTTTTCTAATGATCCTTATAGTCAGCCTGGAGTTGCTTTAGATACTTTCCTCACGGTCAGCAGCCTCATTGCTCTATCTTTGCTTACAATTCTGCCACAGTTTAAAATTCCTGCCTCCTACCTCTTAATCGGCTGGCTATGGCTTCTCATCCCTCTCTGCTCTACTTCTTCCAGCTTGCCTCTGTATAGTGTCTCCCGTTTTACACTGCCGATATTTCCTCTTTATCTCTTCTTTGGACAGCTTTCCCGCAAACCTTATTATTGTTATCTTGCCATCAGTACCTCTGTTTTATTAGTATGTGCTTCTTTATTTATGAATTGGTATTGGATTGGATAATTGGTTTATATTGCTATTTTTTGTTGATTTTCAATCACATAATCATGTTATAAGTGGGGAAAAATAAATTTGGATTCAAAATCAATAATAAAATGTAAAGGGGGCATATAACATGGCTACAAATGATAAAAACAGCAAACAATCCATGAACTCTTCTGCAATAACTTCCAATGCAAAGAATAAGCAGGCTGAAAGCAAAAACCAATATGGTACGTTAACTGCTACTGCTGATGCTAATAATGAATATTCAAGTTCTGCACAAAATCAGCAATATGGCAGCCAAGCTGGAGCTTCTTCTGCTTATACTGGCAACAGCTACGCAAGCTCAACTCAAAACCAAGCAGCAAATAAAACACAACAAAGCAAAAACCAATATGGTACGTTAACTGCTACTGCTGATGCTAATAATGAATATTCAAGTTCTGCACAAAATCAGCAATATGGCAGCCAAGCTGGAGCTTCTTCTGCTTATACTGGCAACAGCTATGCAAGCTCAACTCAAAATCAAGCAGTAAATAAAAAACAACAAAGCAAAAATCAATATGGTACCCTTACTGCTAAAGCAGATGCTAATAACGACTATACAGAATAAGAATCATAAAAAGATGCTGATGGGGTTACCCCCCCATCAGCATCTTTTTATGATTCGTGCCCACTACAGCATCCACTCTCATGATCATTATCATGTCCATGCCCATGTCCTCCACCACAAGTGTGACGAGTACCGTCTTCTGCCAATTTTATTTTCTTCATACTTTCACATTGAGGGCAAGGAATTTCATATCCATGTTTGCCCCCCTCTGAGCATGGTTCTACCTCCCAAATATGTCCGCAATCCTTACACTCAAATTTTCTATACTTTATCATATAATTTCCTCCTTGTATTATGATGACCTGCCCATTTACTAGAGAGGTAACCATTTTCTTTCTAGCTGATTGTAGTATTCGCTGGAAAGTAGCCCGTGAGACTCCCATCTTTATGGCACAGGTCACTTGATCCATACCATCAAGATCTTTCAAGCGTAAAGCTTCTAGTTCTTCAACTAGAAGTATAATGGTTCCTGTATTCATTTGACCATCAGGTACGAATTTTCGAAAAATCAGCTCTTGCTCTACCAAACCGCATCTTCGCGTTTAACGGTTGCTTATCGCAAGAACTTCCATAAATAGTTTTTCCATGCCTAAGAGGGATCTTTTACCACTAACAAAACCCCACCAATAATGAGTACTGTTCCTAACCAAAAGCCGGTTCCCACTTGATCGCCAAGAAAAAAATAACCAAGCAGTGTTCCCACCAATGGCTGGAAAAAGAAGTACACTCCTGCGCGGGTAGCATCAACAAGCTGTAAACCTTTATTCCAGAAAAAGAATGCTCCTGCTGTTGATACGATGCCTAAGTATAATATGCCGCCCCACACCAAAGGCTCCAGCAGCACATGCTGGATTTGTACCAGGTTGATATTTGTAATTACAAGAGGCGTCATTGCCAGAGTTGCTGCCAATATTGCATAGGTTGTAATTACAAGCTGTGAATAACCACCAGGTACCTTTTTTACCAAAACAGACATAAAGGCCCAGGTTAAAGCCGCACCCCCTAGAATTATGCCGCCAAGTTTTGAGGAATTGCCAACATCACCAACCCCAATAATACATAACACACCAATCATCGCTAAACAAACTGATATTCCTTTTCTCAAAGTAATCGTCTCTTTTAGCAGGATCTTTGCAAAGATGACCATGAAAGCTGGAGTTGCAGAAGTAATAATGGCCCCCATTTGGGCGGAAGACAGTTGCGTCCCCGCAAATTGCGCCCAAATGGAAAGAAAGTAACCAACTAGACCAATCAAAAGGATAAGTGGTATATCTTTTTTATGAATTTTCCAAGATTGTCCTGTTGCTATACCAAAAGCAACTAGAGTAAGTAAAGCCACAATATAACGAAACCATACTAATTCTAGAGGAGCAATAATAGTAAGTACCATCTTACTTACTACATACATACCACCCCAAATACTAGCAGCCAATGTCAAGTATATCGGACCAAGATATTGATTTATCATGTATGTTCCCTCCGTCTTTTTACGATTAAAAAAGTTACGCTAAACGGAAGGAATACGCTGCACA
>JBEQCC010000037.1:0-10878 GCA_041639455.1 Pelosinus sp.
ATGGCATCTTGAACGGTTTTCTCAAGATCAATAAGTTTATCACTTTCTTCAACAGTTAAAAGCTCAAGGGCTTCAGGAACAAGCATTTTACGTGTTTTCATCCGGCTGCCAAAAGCTTTGCCAAAAGCAATCTTAAATTACTTAATACCAAAGGTACTGATTTGATTGAAGTGACAGCAGTAGGGCGTACTCCGGAAGAAGCTCAACAGATTTCATCAGGCGTAGTGAGTAACTTTCAGCAGCTGCTAACAAAAATGAATCAGTCGGAACAATCTTTGATGGTGAAATTTTTAAATGACCGTATTGCGGTAGCTAAAAAGGATATGGAACAGTCGGAACAAAATCTGGAGAAATTCCGCCAGCAAGAAAAAATATATATACCTGATGAGCAGGCAAAAGCAGCGATTAAAAAGTTGACAGAGTTTGATCAGAAAATAGCCCAGTTTCAAGTGCAGAATGATACAAACCAAGCAAAATTACAAGGGGTAAATGAGCAACTCAATAAACAAAACGTAGCCATTGCCCGCTATAATATTGCAGATAATCCGGGAATACAAGAAATCCGAAGTACTATTATTCAAAAACAAATCGCGCTGATTGAAATGCAACAGCGTTATACGGATAAACATCCTAATGTGGTTCTACTACAAAAAGAACTAGAGGAACTCAATGGCAAGCTTAGTCAAGAAGTAAATAACTCCATTCAGTCAGGTGCCAATACGCTGAATCCAGTTCATGCTGGCCTGCTAAAAGAAAAGGTGCAAACAGAAACAGAACTATTAGTTGGACAGGCAGCGTTAGGTACGATGAAAAGCATACAGACTGAGAATGAAAAAGAAATCAGTAAACTATCGGCAGGGAGTATTACTTATATTGGCCTAGAACGTCAAGTAAGAATTGCTCAAGAAGTATATGGCGTACTAGTGAAGAACTACGAACAAACTCGCATTCAAGAAGCTATGGAAAGCATGGATATTCAAATTGTAGACGAGGCAGAGCTGCCCAAACGTCCATCAGCGCCTAGGAAGATGCTGATTACAGCTATTGGTGGAGTATTGGGAGTAATGTTAAGTTTTGTGTATATGATTGTATTGTATAATCGCAAATCGAAGAGAACTAAGATAACCGTATAATAGGAAGAAAAGGACTAAAGTGTAAGGATTATTTGGGATAGTGAATAAAATCTACGTGTGAGGCGATGTATATGCAGAGACGATTTCCCATGTTAAGAAAGTTAATATTATTAATTGGTGATATGGGATTATTAATATTGGCTACTTATTTGGCAATTGTTATGGTCTTTTATGACAATAAGTCTCAGCCTAGCTTATCTACATACTATAATATGGTTCCTGTCATGGTTATTTCTGCAGGTATTTTATTTAACATCAATGGACTATTCTCTCTAGTAAGGAAGAGATATAGTGAACTTTTGTTAAGCTTGGCTGTGGCATTATTTAATTTATTTATTATTATGATGGCCGCCAGTTTTTTCTTAAGGGAGTTTAGTTATTCACGTGGTGTATTGATTATCACGATGTTATTACAGTTTGTGTTGTTAAGTATATGGAAATATGTATTCTGGCAAGCAGAACAGGCTTTGATTAAACCTAAAAATGCACTGCTAATTGGTAATCAGACAGAGTGCTTCCGGGTTCTAATGCGTCTACAATCGCAACCACAATTAAACTATAATGTACGGTATGTTTGTACCGATTGTGAAAGTGAATCATGGACAACGGTTACGGAAGATATTGACTTAATGATTGTTTGTTCTGATTTAAGTTTGAAGGATAAAGCAGAAATCGTACACTTTTGCCATACACACGGTAAACAGATATTTTTGATTCCTGATGTATATGAAATATTTTGCAGCGGGATGGAATTGGACAAAATTGATGATATTCCCATATTTCGTCCATCCTACTTAAAACCTGCTTTGGAACAACGCTCTTTAAAACGACTTCTTGATGTAGGTGTTTCGGGAGGAGCCCTGCTAGTTTTATGGCCTATACTTATTATGGTAGCTATTGCCATTAGAGTAGACAGTCCTGGCCCTATATTATATAGCCAAGTGCGAACAGGTCGTGACGAACGAGAATTTAAGGTATATAAATTTCGTAGCATGCGTCAGGATGCTGAGAAAGCCAGCGGACCAGTAATGGCAACAGATAAAGATCCGCGTATTACAAAGTTGGGAAATTTCCTGCGTGCTACTCGTTTGGATGAATTGCCTCAACTCTTTAATGTACTTTTAGGTGATATGAGTATTGTAGGGCCGCGTCCAGAACGTCCATTTTTTGTGGAGCAGTTTAAAAAAGAAATCCCAGAATATTTATATCGTCACAATGTTAAGCCGGGTATTACAGGATTGGCTCAGGTCTATGGTAAATATAATACTACACCTTATAATAAGTTGATTTATGATTTGATTTATATACAAAAATGCAGTGTCTTGACTGATTTGGTAATTATGCTGCAGACAGTACGAGTATTGGTGACTAAGAGTAGTACGGAGGGGGTTGGCGCCAATCAGAGAAAGCCAGATTTGTCTAGATATGAGATAAATGAAGTAGGATGATTTATGATTGGGGGAAAAAATGAAGGTAGTAATACTTGCAGGTGGATTTGGAACACGCATTAGTGAAGAATCTCATTTAAAGCCAAAACCGATGGTGGAAATTGGTGGTCGTCCAATTCTTTGGCATATCATGAAATTATATTCGCATTATGGATTTAATGATTTTGTAATCTGTTTAGGCTATAAAGGTTATTGCATTAAAGAATATTTTGCTCATTATTTCCTACATGAGGCAGATGTAACTTTTGATTTTAGAATGAGTAATCAACAGTTTATACATAGTCATCATGCTGAGCCGTGGAAGGTTACACTGGTTAACACTGGGCTAAATACTTTTACGGGTGGACGGGTGAAGCGCATCCAGCAATACATTGGTAATGAATCGTTTATGCTGACCTATGGTGATGGTGTTAGTGATGTAGATATTACGAAAGTAGTTGAGTGTCATAAGACTCATGGTAAGCTAGCTACTGTGACCTCCATACAGCCTTCAGGACGCTTTGGATCCCTAAATTTATCAGCGGAGAATGTGGTACAGGGATTTCAGGAAAAGCCTAAAGGTGATGGTGGTTGGATAAATGGTGGTTTCTTTGTACTTCAGCCTGAGGTGTTTGATTATATTGAGGATGATAGCACAATATTTGAACGTGCGCCTATGGAAAACTTAGCGAAGGATAATCAACTAGTGGCATATAAACATAGCGGTTTTTGGCAGCCAATGGATACCATGCGGGATAAAGACAATTTAGAAGAGCTGTGGCAGAAAAATAAAGCTCCGTGGAAGCTATGGAAATAGGTGTTTAAATGATAGATAAAAAGTTTTGGCAAAACAAGAAGGTTTTTCTTACTGGGCATACAGGCTTTAAAGGCTCGTGGCTCTCAATTTGGCTGCATTCCCTTGGTGCCAAGGTTACTGGTTATTCGTTGCAACCCCCTACCAAGCCTAGTTTATTTGAGCTATGCAAGGTAGATCCATTGATTCATAGTGTTATTGGTGATGTCCGAGATGGAGAAAAACTAAAGAGTACTATGCTTGAAGCTAATCCTGATATTGTGATTCACATGGCAGCCCAGCCCCTGGTGCGTGACTCCTATAAGAATCCAGTGGGAACTTATGCTATTAATGTCATGGGTACAGTAAATTTATTTGAAGCAGTACGCATTATGAAAAATGTAAAAGCCGTAATAAATGTTACGACAGACAAATGCTACGAAAATAAAGAATGGGCATGGGGTTATCGAGAGAATGAGCCAATGGGGGGCTATGATCCTTATTCCAATAGTAAAGGCTGCTCAGAATTAGTGACAGCCGCTTATCGTAATTCCTTCTTTAATCCACAAGAATATGAGAAACATGGTGTTGCGATAGCAACTGCTAGAGCTGGTAATGTAATCGGCGGTGGTGATTGGGCGGCAGATCGACTAATACCTGATTGTATAAATGCTCTTATAAAAAATGAAAAAATTAATATTCGCAATCCCAATGCGATTAGACCTTGGCAACATGTCTTAGAACCACTTAGCGGCTATTTGACCTTGGCGCAAAGGTTGTATACAGATGGTATAAGCTTTGCTGAGGCGTGGAACTTTGGTCCTAATGATAGTGATGCTAAGACAGTAGAGTGGATTGTGCAAAAAATGTGTGAAGTGTGGCAAGGAGAGACTGAGTATGAAATAGACAAGGGGAATCATCCACATGAGGCACATTACTTAAAGCTAGATTGTTCCAAGGCAAAAATGCGCTTAGATTGGCATCCACGCTGGCATTTAGAAGAAACCTTAGAAAATATCATTGAATGGGTTAACGCTTATAGTAAACAAGCGAACATGCGTCAGGTGTGTTTACAGCAGATAGATGAATATATGAAATCATGATAATGAGGTAGAATGATGGTTAATGAAATAGAAGAGAAGTTAAAACAGCGAGCGATCGAAGCAGCGGTAAAATATTACGAAGTGAAACATAAGAAAGAGCAAAAATTTACACCGGGTGATCGGATTTCATATGGCGGCAGGGTGTTTGATGAAAAAGAAATAATCAATTTAATAGATTCTTCCCTAGACTTTTGGCTTACTACCGGAAAATATGCGGAAAAGTTTGAGAAGGACTTTGCCATATTTTTAGGTGTGAAGCACTGTTCCTTGGTTAACTCAGGATCATCAGCCAATTTGCTGGCCTTTATGGCACTGACCTCTCATAAGCTTGGTGACCGCAGAATCAAAAAAGGTGATGAAGTCATCACCGTAGCCGCTGCATTTCCAACCACGGTTGCACCAATTATTCAATATGGAGCTGTTCCGGTATTTGTAGATGTAACATTGCCAACTTATAATATTGATGTTACCAAGCTAGAAACCGCATTATCGGAAAAAACCAAGGCTGTCATGATTGCTCATACCTTGGGTAATCCTTTTGATTTACAAGCTGTAAAAGATTTTTGTGATAAACATGAGTTATGGCTTATTGAAGATAACTGCGATGCGTTAGGTACTAAGTATCTATATAATGGTGAATGGAAAAACTCTGGTACGATTGGGCACATAGGTACTTCCAGCTTTTACCCTCCCCATCATATGACCATGGGAGAAGGTGGGGCAGTGTACACCAATGATATACAACTAAAACGGCTAGTAGAATCTTTCCGTGATTGGGGTCGGGATTGCTGGTGTCCATCAGGCAAAGATGATACCTGTAAGCATCGTTTTACCCAACAGTTTGGTGAGCTACCACAAGGTTATGACCATAAATATGTATATTCACACCTGGGTTACAATTTAAAAGTTACAGATATGCAGGCTGCAATCGGGTGCGCCCAAATGGGAAAAATGCCAGCTTTCATTGAAGCACGCAGGAAGAATTGGAATATACTCTGTGAGGGGTTAAATGATTTACAAGATGTATTAATTTTACCAGAGCCTACAGAAAAATCTGAACCAAGTTGGTTTGGCTTTTTACTTACGGTGAAAGAGGGGGCAGGTTTTACCCGTGATGAACTTGTCGGCTATTTAGAAGAAAATAAAATACAGACAAGAATGTTATTTGCCGGTAATTTACTGAAGCATCCTTGTTTTGATGAAATGAGAAAAACTGGAGAAGGTTATAGAATGGTTGGTGAACTTACCAATACTGATATTATCATGAATCGGACTTTTTGGATTGGTGTTTATCCAGGGATGAATGAGGATATGATTACTTATATGATTAGTAAAATAAGAGAGTTTGTGAGAAAATGAAGGTATTATTAACTGGGGCGACGGGGTTTCTAGGTAGTCATTTCTTGCGACATCTGCTAATAAATGGAGATGATGTTGCTATTTTGATCCGTGAATCGTCAAATACGTGGCGGATATCTGATTTGGTAAGTAGTAAAAAATTGTGTATCATATATAGTAGTATGCAGTCTATTAGTGACGCTAGGACACAAATTAGTGATTTTTCACCTGACATAGTATACCATTTAGCATGGCAAGGTGGAAATAGCTCGGTCTATCAAGAAGATCCAAATCAAGTTTTTAGTAATTTAGAGGGTACTTTAGAATTGATTCGAATCTCTAGTGAATGTGGTGTTAAGGCATGGATAGGAATGGGGACTGCTGTCGAATATGGTGAGTTTAATGGGATTTTTAATGAGAAAATGATACCTAAACCTATATCACTTTATGGTCTTTCTAAATATACCACAGGACTTTTAGTGGAAAAACTTTGTTCAATTTATGGCTTGAGATTTGTTTGGATTAGACCGTTTTGGACTTATGGTCCTTATGATGATAGGTTACGGTTGATTCCCTATGTGATTTTAAGTTTGCTTTATAATAAAAGACCAAAATTAACATTAGGTGAGCAGAAGTGGGACTATCTTTATGTTGATGATGCTATAGAGGCACTATATGTATTAGGAGTTAATCACAATGCACAAGGAGTCTTTAATCTTGGATCAGGGCAAACTATCGTGCTTCGGGACTTAGTAGAATATATGCGAGATAAAATTAATAGAAAAATATCGTTGGTCTTTGGTGAAGTACCATATAAGAATGGACAGATTATGCATTTACAAGCAGATATTAATAAAATTAAGAATGTTACTGACTGGAATCCGCAAATACCAATAAATGTTGGCTTAGATAGGACAGTGGAATGGTTCAGTAAATATCTTCACTTTTATAATAGTAAATGAATGGAGTATGACGAATGAAGCTATCAGATTATGTAATTGATTTTATTATTAAACAAGGTGTTTCTCATATTTTTGAGTTTGTTGGAGGGGCAATTGTCCATCTTTTAGATTCTACATATGAACGTGAGGATATTGAATGTGTATCAGTTCATCATGAACAGGCAGGGGCATTTGCAGCGGAGGCATATGCTCGTGTGAATGGTAAACTAGGGGTTGCTATGGCCACTAGTGGACCAGGAGCATTAAATATGCTTACAGGTATTGGTAGTTGTTACTTTGATTCGGTACCATGCTTGTTTATCACAGGTCAAGTTAATACATATGAGTATAAATTTGATAGTCCTGTACGCCAGATTGGTTTTCAGGAAACGGATATCGTATCCGTGGCTACACCGTTGACAAAATATGCGGAATTAGTCGTGGATGCTCAAAGAATCCGTTATCATCTCGAGAAAGCCGTATATTTGGCTCAAAGCGGTAGGCCAGGACCGGTGCTTATTGATATTCCAATGAACATTCAACGGGCGCAGATTGAAGCAGATTTGCTGGAAAGTTTTTTTGATAGTGAAGAATATAACCTAATGCAACAACAAGAAGAATGCACTAAGCAACTTGATGAAATTGTTAACATGATTGGCGTAGCCAAAAGACCAGTCATTCTTGTTGGTGGTGGAGTTAGAACAGCTAACGCTGCAGATGAGCTATTAGAGTTTATTGCCCAAACAGGTTTTCCTGTTGTAACTTCTTTGATGGGACTTGATGTTGTGCCTCATGATCACCCAGCTTTTGTTGGTATAATAGGATCCTATGGCAATCGCTATAGCAATCTTGCTTTAGCAAATTGCGATTTATTATTGATTTTAGGTTCACGATTAGATACGAGACAGACAGGTACTCGACCAGATACCTTTGCACGTGAGGCAAAAAAAATTCAAGTAGATATTGATCCATTTGAGTTAAACGCTAAAATTAAGTTAGATGTAGCTATTAATTATGATGTCAAAGATTTTTTAGTTTTGTTAAATAAAAAAATAAGAGAAGTTAAGAAACTAGATATCTCAAGTTGGTACGAGAGAATACATCTCTATAAAGAAAGGTATCCTACTGCATCCAAAGTAATAGAAGATAACAGTATTGAGCCAAATGCCTTTATGGAAATGCTTTCCCAATATAGCAAAGACGGAGATATTGTTTGTCTTGACGTAGGGCAACATCAGATGTGGGCAGCCCAATCATTTCGATTGAAAAAAAATCAGAGAATGCTAAACTCAGGTGGTATGGGGGCAATGGGCTTCGCTCTTCCGGCAGCCATTGGTGCTGTTAAAGCGAATCCTGATGTCAATGGAATTGTTATTGCTGGTGATGGCGGGATTCAACTCAATATTCAAGAATTAGATTTGATTGCAAAGCAAAAATTACCTATAAAAATCGTGGTTTTAAATAACGGGTGTCTTGGAATGGTTCGACAGTTTCAAGATTTATATTTTAATGGTCGACGCCAGTCAACGGTAGTAGGATATAGTTGTCCAGATTTTATAAAAATTGCTGAAGCATATGGTATAGCGGCTTATGAGATTACATCATTTGAAACGGCAAGCACAATTATTAAGCAGGTATTTAAAGAAAGTGGACCTGTATTTGTAAATGTACAGTTAGAACTTGCAACTGTTATTAATCCTAAGTTGGTTGTTAATCGACCAATAGAAGATATGTCACCGCATTTGGATCGTAAAGAATTGAAGGTAATGATGTTAATTGATTTGGTTGAGGAAATGGAAGTACCAAAATAAATTATTGCTTTGTATTTTTGAATTAGATATTACAGGTATACCATGTAAATGAAAATTAAAGGTGTCAATACTCAATTACTCAAGCAGAAAAATTAAAATAGTTATTTACGGATGAGAGAGTTGAAATGTTATTGAATTTTAAAAATTATATAAGTAATGATTTAATCTCTACACTAATTAATCAACTATGGCGTTTAGTATCGGGACCATTGACGTTAGTATTAATTCCAGTATATCTTACTGCTGAAGAGCAAGGATATTGGTATACCTTTTCTAGTTTAGCTGCGTTAGCTATATTAGCTGATTTGGGATTTTCTACGATAATATTACAGTTTGCAGCACACGAGTTTGCGTACCTGAAATTTGATAGTAATAAAATAATAGGTGAAGAGCTACACTTAAAAAAAATAGCTGCATTATTTATGTTTTGCTTGAAGTGGTCAGGGAGTATAGTAGTAGTTGCTTTTCCAATTATTCTTATCATTGGCTTTTATATGCTATCATCTAAATTAACGAATGTGCAATGGTATACTCCATGGATTATATATGTTATAAGTTCTGCGATAGTTTTTTTTAATGCTATTATTTTATCGTTTTTTGAAGGATGTAATTTGGTAAGTAAGGTGCAAAACATTAGGTTTAAAGTAGCAGTATGTGCATCATGTATCATGTTGTTATGCTTAATACTAAAGTTTAATTTATATTCATTATCACTATCTTTACTAGTAAGTGCGTTATTTGGTACATATATGATTTATAGAAATTTCAGTGTTATAATAAAAGACTTTATATTAATTGCTAAGAACTATTCATATTCTTGGAAAAAAGAATTTTTATCTTTAATATGGCGATATGCTATAAGTTGGGCGAGTGGCTACTTTATTTTTCAAATATATACACCCTTAACATTTCAATTTCATGGAGCTATAGAAGCAGGTAAAGTTGGTATTAGTATGGCATTATGGACAGCTGTTTTTAGCTTATCCAATGTTTGGATTTATGCAATTACTCCAAGGTTAAATATGTATGTATCAAAACAAGATTGGCGACAGTTGGATAAAGTTTTCTTTAAAAATTTAGCAAAGTCAAGTGTGACGTTTCTATTGGGAATAATTATTGTATTTGCTCTTATGATAATTTTTCAAGGTCAATTACCTATTTTGGAAAGATTTGTTAGTGTGACATCTATGGGATTTCTTGCAACCTGTTGGTTCTTACAAAATATAATCAATACTTTGGCAGTTTATTTGAGGGCACATAAAGAAGAACCACTTGTTTTGTCATCGGTTGTATTAGCAATATATATTGCGATTACTACCTTATTATGTGTGAGATATTTATCCGCAGAATATTTGTTTTTGGGGTATTTATCAAGTTACCTGTTTGGGACACCATGGATAATATATATTTTTTATCAGCGAAGAAAGAGACATGTAATGAATTTGGAGGTCTAGGATGTTACCTAAAATAAACAGCCGGGAAAATAAATTATTATCAATTTGTATCCCTACCTATAATCGCGTAGAGTATCTAAAGAGGACACTTGATAGCATAGTTGCTCAGGAAGGATTTGCAGAGCAATGTGAAATAGTAATATCCGACAACAATTCACCTGATAATACGGCTGAAGTTATAAACGAATATGTAACACTATACGATAATATTAGGTATCATAGAAATAACACCAATATAGGGGCTGATAAAAATTTTATTAGTGCTATGGATTTTGCGCAAGGTAAATATATTAAACTACATGGAGATAAAGTATGTTTTTGCGAGACTGGTCTCACCAGGCTGATTAGGTATCTTGAAGAGATTGATGTTAGCGTGGCTTTTTTATTAAACTGCCAAACTAATCTTCGAGAAAAAGGTATGATTAGCTGCAGTACTTTTGATGAATTTGTTCAGAAAGTATCTTATTGGTCCACATGGATGTCTGGGATTGTTCTCAGGAATAGTGATTACAAAAGTCTTGAAGATAAGGAAAGAGCTATGGGAAGTTTTTTAATCCAGACAGATATAATGTTTAGAATTATTTGTAAAAGTCCAGTATCACAAGTAATAAATGAACGTTTAATCTTTGAACAACCAATTGGTGCCAAGAGTGGATATAATTTATTTGAAGTATTTATTAATAATTATTTGGGGTTTTATAATGAATATTGTGACGCTGGGGTATTGTGCAAGAAAACATTAAAAAAAGAAAAAACGCAACTATTGTTGAAATTCATATTTCCTATGTATACAGAAAATGTTATTAGAAAAAAGAATCATTTTGAAATAAGAAATGCAAATAGAATCATTTTTAAATATTATAAGAATTATCCTCAAT
>JBEQCC010000038.1:0-10820 GCA_041639455.1 Pelosinus sp.
AGTGCAAACCACCCGTTGGACGGGTGGTCATGATTTTATGTACAAATTTATATCTACAAGCATATCCTCTGGTGGTTATATCTTTAAAATTAGGTTTTATTGAAGTGCTTGCAAAAGAAGGTGTTTCGATATTGGGTTGGCGTTAACGATTCCATTTTTTTAAAGAGCTTCATGAAGTTTTTTCATCGATAAACCCAGTAGCATTTGCAATTTCTTTAATGTTTGCCGAAGAATTAAGCAGCAGTTGTTTCGCCTCAGAGATTTTTAATCGATTCAAATATTTAAGCAGTGGATAACCAGTGAACTTTTTGAAAACTAAGGAAAGATAATCGGGATTATAACCAAATTTATCAGCAATTTTTTTTACGGAAAGGTCTGTATTGTAATTGACTCTAATCCATTCAGCTATTTCTGCGATTTTGTAATTGCTGTTTGAAATGTCCTGTATTTTGGGGGTAGAAGTATCGATGAAATTTTGCGAAAGCTCCATAAGCAGCAAACTCAGTGTATAGTTGGTGACGATGGTTTTAGAATAGTAATTGCGGTTGGATAAATCCAATAGTTGATTAAAAATCAGGTCAATGCGATTTTTAATCAGAATTTCTCCGAATTGCGGCAGGATATAATACGTTTTAAGAATGCTTTCGGCGACAGTGTTTTTTTCAATATGCAGATATTGGTTCATTTGTTGTTCTGTCAGAAATTTGTACTGGTTATGATATGTCTGAAAATGGCACCAGTAATAGTGAAGTCCGGGCTCTGATTCACGGTAGCCATAGTGCTCATGCCCAGGAAATAACAGCATAAACTGGTTGGGTTTTAATTCATAAGTCTGATCATCTTGGGCGATATATAAGGTACCTTTAGAGCCGACCAGAAGAACAAATGTGTCAAGGTTTCTTCGTAAATGCAAAAAAGGTTCATCGCTGAGCAGCTTTCCGCAAGAAAAATGTTTCAAGGGATATTTGTTTTTGGCGATACAATACATCATATAGGATTCCACCACCTATTCTAATATAATGCTAGTTGTATGACAGTTATACCCATATTATACTATGGGTATAGCAAATACAATATATTGTTTTTCTATAAGGATTCCTTTTATTAATAAAAACCTGAAAATTATGAATAAATTTGTAATTTCGAAGGTATATATACTGTTTTAGACACCTTAATAAAGTGCGCGCAAAATGCAAATATAGTGAAGAGGAGAATTTCTATGGATGATAAGCAATTTTCAAAACCTGTATCAATTACCGAAGTGAAAATTAAGGATCAATTTTGGCAAACGTTAATGGAACTAATTCGAACGCAAGTGATTCCCTATCAGTGGAATGCATTGAATGATCGAATAGAAGGTGCCGAACCAAGTCATTGTATGAAGAATTTTAAAATTGCTGCAGGTCTGGAAAAAGGAAAGTTTGCAGGGCGTGTTTTTCAGGATAGTGATTTTGCCAAATGGATAGAAGCTGTAGGGTATTGTTTGGTGTGGCATAAGGATTCGGCCTTAGAAAAGGTGGTGGATGCAGCAATTGATATCGTTTGTGCTGCACAGCAAGCAGATGGTTATCTGAATACATATTACATTTTAAATGGTCTCGATAAGCGATGGACCAATTTACAGGATAATCACGAATTGTATTGCCTGGGTCATATGATTGAAGGTGCAATTTCTTATTATCAGGCAACCGGTAAGGATAAATTATTAAAGGCGACAATCCGGTATGTTGATTATGTAGATACGATTTTAGGTCCTGAACAAGGGAAAAAACATGGTTATCCTGGACATGAAGAGATTGAATTGGCGCTGGTGAAGCTCTATCAGATCACACAGGATGAAAAGCATTTGAAATTGGCAAAATATTTTATCGATGAAAGAGGTCAGCAGCCTTTATATTTTCAAGAAGAAACAAAACGTTATGGCAATGACTTTCCATGGAAAGACAGCTACTTTCAGTATAAGTATTACCAGACAGATCAGCCAGTACGCAGTCAGCAGGTGGCAGAAGGTCACGCAGTGAGAGCGACGTATTTGTATTCCGGCATGGCGGACGTAGCACGATTAACCAAAGACGAAGAATTGTATGCAGTCTGCAAACGTATCTGGAACAATATGACTCAGCGTCAGATGTATATTACTGGAAGCATTGGTGCTTCAGCTTATGGTGAATCGTTTACCTATGATTATGATTTACCAAACGATACCGTTTACGGTGAAACCTGCGCTTCGATTGGTGCTGTTTTCTTTGCCCGCAGGATGCTCGAAATTTCTCCTGAAGGGGAGTATGCGGATGTCATTGAAAAAGAATTATTTAATGGAATTCTGAGCGGTATGTCCATGGACGGTAAGAGCTTTTTTTATGTAAATCCCCTTGAGGTTGTACCAGAAGCATCAGAGAAAGATCAATTGCACCGCCATGTAGAAGTTGAGCGGCAAAAATGGTTTGGTTGTGCATGTTGTCCACCGAATATTGCACGATTGTTTGCATCTCTTGGAAGTTACATTTATTCGTATTCAGCGAAAAGCAATACGTTATGGCTGCACCTCTATATCGGAGGTGAATTGACCCATACATTTGATACCCAGGACGTCAATTTTACAGTGGTAACGAATTATCCATGGGATGAAGATGTAGAGATTACAGTTTCGTTAGCAGAAAGCCAAGAGTTTACGTATGCGTTGAGGATTCCAGGCTGGTGTAAAGCATATGAACTTAACGTTAACGGAAAAAAAACGAATGCGCCAATTGTCAATGGCTATGCATATTTGCAGCGAGAATGGAAAAATGGAGATGTCATTCATCTGCATTTTGCTATGCCGATAGAAATTATGCAGGCGAATCCGAGGGTAAGAGAAGACCTTGGCAAGGTAGCAATGATGAGAGGACCTATTGTATATTGTCTTGAAGAAGCGGATAATGGTCCGAATTTGCATCAAATATACCTTTGCGATACGCAAGATTTTCACGTTCAATTTGAACCGGATTTGTTGGGTGGTGTTGTTAGCATTATCTCTAGTGGGAAAATGTTAGACGAAAAATCATGGAAAGAAAATACACTATATCAATCGTATTGCGAACCTGTATGGCAAATAAAAAAGTTAAAATGGATTCCCTATTATGCATGGAGCAATCGTACACCTGGAGAAATGACCGTATGGGTTAAATACTGACTATCAACTTTATCTTAGAGACTGCATTAATTCATCTGTTTTTATATGAAGCATTTTTATTGAGCATTCTATAATAAACAAAATCCTTTCTGAAAAATTGAATAGATGGGAGAAATGAATTATGGATTCTAAGCTTAATGACGTACAACTCAATAAAAATCTTGGTAAAGTGGAAACTTTAACTACAAATTTGCTGAATACGAAAAGTGTGGAACCTGATACATTACCGCTAAAACAGCGCGTCAGTTATGGAATGCTGGATGCTGCAGGAAACCTGCTGTATTGTTTTGCAACATCTTATATTCTCTACTTTTATACTGATGTAGCAGGCATTTCTATCGTAACCGCCGGAATGATTCTGCTCCTTGCAAGGATTATTGATGGCATAGATGCTCCTGTTTGGGGGATTATCATTGATAAGACGCATTCAAAATACGGGAAATGCCGACCCTGGTTTCTTTGGCTGGCAATGCCGTTTGCTGTTTTCAGTGTTTTGATGTTTTATGTACCAGATGTAAGTCCGACAATGAAAATTGTCTATGCGGGAGCTACTTATCTTGTTGCTAATATTATATTTACTGGATTCAATACGCCAATCACAGCAATTTTGCCATCGCTTACGCCTCAGCCAAAAGAACGTCTTGTGTTGAATTCGTTCCGTATGGTTGGCGGGCAGGTGGGATTTTTTCTGATGAATGTCGCTGCGCTACCTTTGGTTGCTTTTTTAGGCAAGGGCGATGATAAGCAGGGATTTTTCTTTACCTCAATCATCTTTGGTGTTGTTTTTGTATTAATGGCATTCTATGCATTTCAGAATGTAAGAGAAAAATATAAAGTAAAACAGGAAGAAAAAATTCCCCTGAAAAACAGCTTTCTTGCGATCAAAGGCAATTGGCCATGGGTGATTATGACAGCCAGTAATTTGCTTTTTTGGATTGCAATGATGGGAAGAACTTCATCGGTAATTTATTATTTTACCTATAATATGGGACAAAAAGACATGGTTGCTTTTGTAAACAGTATTGCCTCTTTACAAATTATTGCAATGGTTGCAATTCCCTTTATCTGCAAAGTGGTAAGTAAGCGGAACACGTGGATTATGGGATTGGCGGCAGCAATTATCGGTCAGATGATTATGTTCCTTTCTGGCAGTAATCTTACGGGAGTAATTATTGGCTGGATTTTATCTAATATGGGCGGTGGAATTGCTTGTGCAATGCCTTTTGCAATGCTAGGATCGGCAGTTGACTTTGGCGAATGGAAAACGGGAATTCGTTCCGCCGGATTTCTTACAGCAATCGGCAGTACATTCTGTATTAAAGCCGGCAGTGGCATCGGTGCTGCTATCCCTGCGTGGATTATGGATTTATATGGCTATATTCCAAATCAGGTCCAGACGATTTCTAGTTTGGCAGGCATTAAATTTGCATTTATCTGGTTTCCAGCAAGTGTATTCCTGTTGGCCATTATTCCACTTCTGTTTTATACTAAATTTGAACAAATGGAAGGTCAGGTTCTTGTAGATTTAGGTAAAAAGTGACTAATCTGTAACATTGCTGTTACATCAATGGATTACAATAAAACAATAAATACCAGATAGGAGTGATTTCTCATGAAAAGCATGGTTAAAAAAATAGCTATATTGTCAATGGTAGGTATGATGCAAGTCGGATTGGGTGCATCGTTAATAGAAGCTTCACCGCTACATGCTGAACGATCCTCTGTGCAGCAGCAAGATGATCGAAAACAGATTGAAAATGAAAGACATGAGCGCGAAATGAAGCGACGTCCAAATGAGAGTGAACGGGAATGGCATGAACTTCAGGAGCTTGAAAAGCAAAGACACCAAGATAATCTAAGGTGAAGTGTCTATGATACTTTGATTCTTGAGTAAGAAAGATTACGGGTATGAATCATTTAATGGAAAAAGAAGCGGAGAAAATCTTTTACGATTTTTCCCGCTTCTTTTTCTGCTTTGCATCCCAGAATACGATTTCTAGGGACGCTTTGATTTTTTCTATATCTTCTTTTGTCAATGGTATACCATTAAACAGGATTTCTGGCTGTTCTAAGAATCTCCCTAGGTCCTTGGAGTTTCTTTCTTCTTTTGAGTGGATTAGAGGAGTATCACGGCCTAGAAGGTAGTCAACAGTTACATTGTAAATTCCAGCAAGCTTATTCAATGTATCCGTATCGGGGTCTCTGTCACCGCGTTCATAATTTGATAATGCCTGGCTGGTTACGCCGATAAGTGGAGCAACATCTATTTGTTTCAGCTTTTTCAATTCTCTAGCTTCACGCAATCTTTTACCAAGCATTTTATCACATCCTTTATTGTAATTGTAGCATTTTTAAACGTAGTGAAAAGCAAACCAAACAAAACGTGTAAAAAACATTGACTTAAACGAAATGTTTTAATATAATGATAGTGATTTAAACAATTCGTTTAAATCACTATCGTATGGAGGGGATTGTAATGAGGTTCTTGCACAAATCTATTGAAGATCCATTTGTGAGCAGTCTAGTAAGCGAGTTAGATGGCTTTATTGATGACCGACGCAATAGAGCTTTTCGTCAGTATCATAAAACAGAGGAATATCAAAAGATGACAACAGAGATTGAAAAGCTCCGTGAACAGCTTAGTTCACTTGATGAAAAGTTGCTAGAGCAGTATGAAACGGTCGTATTCCAAGAGCAAAACTATACCAGTACTCACGAATATCTGCAAGGGGTACTCGATGGCATCGCCCTGCGGAATGTATTTTATAGTTTACATTTAAGTAAAATAGAATTTTAAGAACAGGAAATTTAGTTGTATGAGAAGTTTAAGCTCTTTTGTTTTTCACAAATAGTATCGCTTTTTGCTTGTTGCAACCAAGAAAATAAGTCAGGCTTGACCCTGCAAAACGACTAACTTGGCTTGCAGCTAGGCATAATGATAATGTATAAGTGTAAGTTAGGATTTTGAGATGGAAGGAAGTATTGGCTATGACTATCATCGAGCATAAAAAGGATCATGTGAATCTAATCATGAACGAAATAGTTCATAGCATGAAGGATATTTTTGGTGATGATTTACGCCAAGTAATACTTTTTGGTTCTTATGCTCGTGGAGAGCAGGAGGAATATTCGGATATGGATGTAATGGTACTGGTTAATCTTAGTGATGAAGAGTTGAGCCAGTACAATAACATCCTTGCTGAGGTTACAACCGATATATCCATTAAATATGGTGTTCTTCCATCTATTATTGATAAAAGTTATGAGCATTTTCATCATTGGGTGCCATTTTTACCGTTCTATCGCAACGTAAAAATAGAAGGCGTTGAATTCTATGCAAGTTGAAATAGTAGAGTTAGCTATGTATCGTATGGAAAAAGCGAAGGAATGCTTGGCTGATGCTCAAGATGCGTTTGAAGAAAGCCGATTATCTAACTCAATTAACAGGTCTTATTATGCTATGTTCCACTCAATAAGAGCATTATTGGCTATTGATAGCTTTGATTCCAAGAAACATGCAAGTATCATCGGTTACTTTAATCAATATTATATTGCCAACAGTAAAATTGACACTCGTTATTATCAAATGATAGCCAATGCTTTTAGAGTTCGCAATAAAACAGATTATGATGATTTTCATATAGTTAGCAAGGATGAAGCACAAAAGCAATTGGAGAATGCCCAAATTTTTATTGAATTTATGGCTGGGTATATTGACGAAATAGTTTTGTAAGGTATTAAAGGAATCTCGGTATGGTCTGATTCTTGTGAGGTAGTGGAGCAATAGGTGGAAGATATATTGGGTTAGATGCAATAAAAGTAAGTTGACTATAGGTTTAAGTTACTTGATGAAAAGAAGCGGAGAAAATCGTTTTACGATTTTTCCCGCTTCTTTTCTTGTTTTACATCGTCGAATATAATTTCTAGTGACGCTTTGATTTTGGTTTTATCTTCTTCTGTAAGTAATTTGCCATCCAATAGTACTTCTGGCTGTTTGAGGAATTCAATTAAATCTTTGCATTTTGCTTCCTTGGATTGGATTAGGGGAATCTCATCACTAACAATATCCATAGATAGGTCAACTAGTTTTCTTATGTTTATTCCAGTTCCAAGAGAAATTTTATTGAGAGTCTCAACTGTAGGACGTACTGTTTTATTAGTTCGAGGGTCAACACCTTTTTCTATACTATCTATGTGAGTGTGGCTTATTCCGCACAATTTAGCAAAATCACGAAGTGACATATCGCCACGTATATTTTTTATATAATCGCCTAACTTATTGGAGCTCATTAAAATCACCTCATGTATAAAGTGTAAACCATACAGGACACAAAATATATAAAGATCGTGACAAAATGATGTTGTTTATGATTGACAGGAGGATGTTTGTTGTGTATGATTTAATTGTAAATCATACACGACAAACAGTGGAGGGGATTGTAATGAGATTCTTGCACAAATATATTGAAGATCCAGTTGTGAGCAATCTAGTAAACGAGTTAGATAGTTTTATTGATGACCGACGCAATAGAGCTTTTCGTCAGTATCATAAAACAGAGGAATATCAAAAGATGGCAGCAGAGATTAAGAGGTTCCGTGAACCGCTTAATTTATTTGATGAAGAATTGCTAGAGCAGTATGAAACGGCAGTATTTCAAGAGCAAAACTATGCCAGTACTCACGAATATGTGCAAGGGGTACTCGATGGTATTGCCCTGCGGAATGTATTTTATAGTTTACATCTGAATGAATCAGCCAAGTAGAGTCATAAAAACAGGAGAGCTAGCTTTATAAAAGGCATTAGCTCTCTTGTTTTCTTTATAGTAGCTACAAGAGGTGTAGCTTTTGGAAGGGGATTCAAAAAATTCTTCTTTCTATGAATACTTTCCCTGTGCAATCCTATCGTGTAGGAATTTTCCCTTCTTATACCGAATGTTACTGCTAATAGCAAGATAAGGTTAGAGGTGAAACATAAGGTGAAGCTTCGTTTAATGATAGGACGGGCTGGGTCTGGCAAGACCCAGTATTGTTTAGAGGAAATGGGCCAAATGCTGGCGGCATCGCCAGAGGGACAGTCTATGATCATGATCTTGCCGGAGCATGCTACCTTTCAGGTGGAGCATGAGCTGGCATCTAATCCTGACATTGCTGGCTTTACGAGGGCCTATGTCTTTGGTTTTCGTCGTTTGGCACATCGGATTTTAATGGAAACGGGTGGGGCGGTTCGTCCTCATATTACGGAACTAGGGAAACGAATCGTATTGAATAAATTGCTGCATGATCATCAGGCAGATTTTAAGATCTTTCATCGGGCGGCTGTCCAGCGAAGTTTTGCCGATATTTTAGTCAGCATGATTCAGGAATTTAAAGCTTATGGTGTATCACCAGAGTCTTTGGCGGAAGTGGAAGAACAGTGTTCGGATTTGCCGATTGGTGATAAACTTCATGATTTAGCTTTAGTATATCAAGGTTTTGAGAACTTTTTGCAAGGGCGTTATACCGATCCCGAAGACTATCTCACCTTGCTGGCAGAGAAGATTCCTCAGTCTGCTATTTTGCATCAGGCCCAGGTGTGGATTGATGGTTTTACCTGGTTTAATCCCCAGGAGACAGGTGTGGTGGCACAGTTATTGCAGAATTCTGCCAGTGTAACTATTACCTTGTGTTTGGCAGATGCCAAGTCTGGTGAGCAGGCTAGTGAGACAGCATTGTTTCATCGCCAATGGGATACCCGGCGGAAGCTATTGGATATGGCAAGGAAAATGGGAGCAGAGGTTGAGGAAGTGGAATTAGTCCAGACTAAGCGCTTTAGCGCTCCTCTCCTCGGGCATATGGAAGAGCAGTTATTTACCTTTCCTTCTACGGTTTGGACGGGAGAAGCGCGAGGCGTAGTGGTAACAGAGGCTGCTAATCGTCGGGTAGAAATCGAGGGTATGGCAAGAGATATGCTGCGTTTAGTTCGAGAGGAAGGCTATCGCTGGCGGGATATTGGAGTTTTGCTTCGGAGTGGGGATAGTTACGCTGAACTTGTGGAGACAGTGCTGGCTGATTATGAGATACCTTTTTTCAGTGATCGCAAACGTCAGCCGGTACATCATCCCTTAGCAGAATTATTACGTTCTGTTTTAGAAGTAATCACGGAAAGGTGGAGTTATGATCCGCTGTTTCGCTGTTTTAAGACAGATATATTTGATTTATCCCGGGATGATATTGATAAATTGGAAAACTACGTATTGGAGTTTGGGATTCGCGGTACAAAATGGACCAATGGTCAGCCCTGGACGTTTATTCGTCGCTTTTCCTTAGGGGAAGATGAGGAATTGAATGAAGTGCAGCAGGAGCAGTTGCAATCCATTAATGAGATTAGGATGAAAGCCTCTGCGCCTCTGATTGTCTTTGAGCAACAGATGAAAGCTGCAACTACGGTACTGGCGATGACGACGGCCCTATATGAATTTCTAGTGGGGTTGATGGTGCCTGAAAAACTAGAAGTGTGGGCGGTTCATGCCGAAGAAAGCGGGGATCTGGAGCAGGCGCGGGAGCATCGTCAACTGTGGGACCAAGTCATTCAGTTAATGGAACAACTGGTGGAAATCTGCGGAGCAGAAGAAATGAAAGTCACCGATTATGGGATTATGCTCAGTGAAGGTTTGGAAGGACTGACCCTCAGTCTCATACCTCCTGGGCTTGACTATGTTACTGTTTCTCCTATGGAACAGACCAGTTTGGTAAATATTCGAAGTATTTATATCCCAGGCGTAAACGATGGGGTATTGCCCATGCGTGGCCGCGGTGAGGGTTTATTAACGGATGCTGAGCGAGGTCAGATGATCCAGCTGGGACTGGAGTTAGCACCAGGTTCTCAATCGGATTCTTTTGCCGAGCGGTTTTTGGTTTATACAGCTTTAACAAGGGCGAGAGACTATTTGTGGCTGAGTTATCCTCTGGCGGATGAAGAAGGCAAGGGGCTAAGCCCCTCTCTTTTGATCAAGCGGGTGCGAGAATTGGCAGCTGTGCCCTTTCATTCCTTGCCTGTAGAACCTGTACCGGGAAGTGAACGACAATATATCGCTCATGGGAAGCGCAGCATTTCCTCCTTAGCGGCTGTGCTTCGCAGCTACAAGAGTGGCGAGTCAATTGCTAGTGTGTGGTGGGATGTTTATAATTGGGCGATACAGCATCAGGGACTGGAGTGGTATGTGCAGCGAGCCGTAGCAGGGCTGTTTCATCACAACCAGGTAGAGTCTTTGCCAGGAAATTTGGCGCGACGCTTATATCCGAAGAAAAATAAACTAAGGGGCAGCGTCACCCGTTTTGAATCCTATCAGGCTTGTCCCTTCAAGCACTTTGCTCAATATGGACTTAGTCTCAAGGAGCGAGCGGTTTTTCGCCTGCAGGCACCTGACTGGGGACAGTTTTTGCATGCTGCTCTCAAAGGATTTGGCGACAGCCTGCAAGAGGCCGGGCGGGATTGGGGCAGTATGAGCGAAGGGGAGTACAAGGAGATTGTCAATCAAGTGGTGGAAGAACTGGCTCCAAAGCTGCAAAATGAGATTTTATTAAGTTCAGAGCAGCACAAGCATTTGGTGGGCAGGCTGAAACGGACGGTGACCCGTGCAGTGCGTCGTCTAGTGGAATTTGACCGAGT
>JBEQCC010000039.1:0-10726 GCA_041639455.1 Pelosinus sp.
TTCCCTTGAAGAATCGGCAAGGAAATGGAAGATACTCTCTTCGCTGTGGCTTAACGAGTTGTTGAAATGAAATATTGAAAGGAGGTGAATGATAAATGTTTGCTAGAACTGATTTTTGGATTGGCTTAGCAGTTGGTGTAGTGGCAGGCGCATTTGGTTATAAATTAATGGAAGAGCATTCCCAAAAATGTATTTCAACATTGCAGCCTTCAGTAGCCCAAGGAGTCGCTGAGGTACCTGTGGATGAATTAATGAGACAAAAAGAACGTTTGGAAGATTTGATTGCTGAGCGACAAAGCATTGGTGCATAACACGTATTATGAAAACAAGTCCAAGTAGCCGTTTGACTACTTGGACTTGTTTTCGCATATTTCCAAGTTTTCTGTATGTATCGCAATGGCGGTAGCGATGGCAGCACCAATACCTGAGCCATCTTTCGTAAGAGTGCTGCTAATTTTCTTCTTAGTTCCAAGCCCTTCATCCAGCGTCATCTGAATGGTTTTAGCGTAGTTAGGAGCTTTTTCGTATAGTGAGCCGTCGATGGCAATGGTATGGTTTTGAGAACAATCCGGATCAATATGATGCAGAATGCCGATATAAGTAGCCGCCACCAAGCGGGCAGAGCGAATGGATACAAGGGAGGCAAGCTTTTTTAAGGTTTGACGATCCTCAAGCGTAGAGTTTGCAATACCTAACTTGCTCTCAAGAAAGTGGGCGATCTGTTCTTTCTTCTCACTGCTATCTTCTAATAAAAGTGAAATATGAGCACCATGTAATATATAAGGAGTGGTTAGTATTTCTCTTGTAGAGGTGCTTCCTGCCAGTAATCCATCGTCAAACAAACTACATGTTATGATGCGCACTAACTCACCAATATAGTGGCCAGAGACCATTTTTTCTAATCGTTGCTCGCCGGGTTTCTCACTTTGTTGGTCCAATAGGGCGTCATAAGCGGTAAAGGGCAATTGATCAAAATTACCTGATTCTAGGTTGATAATCATTGGGCTTTTGGTATCTGGTGCACAAGGTTCAATATAAGCTGTGTTGTGGCCAGTGCCGCAAATAGAGCCAATATCCGTAAAGGGATCTTCATAGGCTGAGGCAAGTAAGGTACCGACAGTATCATTGATGATGGCTTTAGGTATCACATTAGGAAGATTCTGTCTGTCTAAGGCTGATCGCAGCAAGGTTGTAATGTCTTTACCTTCCACACCTGTTGTTTCAATTTCTTTTGTCCAATGAATTAATATGCCTGTATTAATACCTCTTTGGTCTGTGGGGAAGGAAAACGTATGACCTAGGGGATATATCTGATTGGGTTTTACAAGAGGGGAAATTTGCTTAGCAATAAAATCAAATAAGTGATCGGCAGTAGATTGTTTGGATATATGATTGTATTGCTCATCTTCCCATTTAAGGGGCTTTCCTGCCCGAGCATGCACTCTATACTGGCCTTCTCCTAACAATTCCGTTAACAGGACTCTTACATTGGTTCCGCCAAAATCTAAAGCCAGAAATGTTCCTATTTCTTTTCGCGACGGTTTGCTTAAATAAGAGGGCAACATTTTTAATGAACTAGGTGCTCCGAGTAGGCCATTTTGCATAGCTTGTTGAAATTTAGCGGCGATGGTGCCAATTTGTTCAGGGGAAATAGTGAGTTGTGCGGCTAGCTCATATAGTTGAGTTAACAACTTGCTCATACTGTAAACCTCCAGTAAAAAATCGATTCGCTATGTCTATGACAGCGTTTATGGAAATTATATCATAAACATATGAAATTTAACTGACTTTTTACGCAATTATCTCAAAAAAGTTAAATATATACAATCAATTTAAAGCTTGTATATTCATTGCTTGTTGGCGTAGGCTGGTTTTTAGGATTTTTCCCGTCGAACTTTTAGGTAGAAAATCTACAACGATAAACTCCTTAGGAATTTTGTAAGCAGCAAGCTTTTTTTTCAGATAGGATTTTACAGCTTTTTTGTCGATGATGAACCCTTCATTGGATGTAAGATAGGCTTGAACTAAAGTACCGTGCTGCTTACTGGGAACTCCAACGACTGCAGCTTCGGCGATTGCAGGATAGGCATATAAAAGTTCCTCAATTTCTCGTGGGTAGATATTTTCTCCGTTAATTACAATCATGTCTTTCAATCGATCTACAATAAAGAGATAGCCATCCTGATCCATATAGGCTATATCTCCTGTATGGAGCCAGCCATTTTGAAGGGCTTTAGAAGATTCTTCTGGTAATTGATAGTAGCCGTGCATTACGTTAGGGCCGCGGACCAATAGTTCACCTGCTTCGCCTAGGGGAATGGGGTGATTATCGGAATTCACAATCTTTACTTCAACACCAGGCAATGGTTTTCCAATGGAGCAGTATTTTACCTTCTGGATTGGATTTAAAGATACAATGGGTGATGCTTCCGATAGTCCATAGCCTTCCACCACTGGCTTGCCGATTTTCTTTGTAAATTGCTCAGAAATTTCTTGCGGCAGGGAAGAACCGCCTGAGACGAAGAGCTTAACATGAAGGAAGTCTTCTTTTTGCGCTCTTTGGGCAAGTAGACGAAACATGTTGGGAATACCGAAAATTACGGTCAAGGCATTATTTTTAATGGCAGAAATAGTTTCCCGAATGGAAAAATTCTCTAAAATTAGGATTGACGAGCCGTTTAGTAAAGGCGTCAATACCGCTGCCGTCCAGGCAAAGCAATGATACATGGGTAAAACACAAAGAATGCGATCCTCATGCTGGTAGGTGAAAACTTGTGAAAAAGCCTGAGCATTGCTAACCAGATTTTTATGAGTGAGCATAGCTCCTTTAGGGTTCCCTGTTGTTCCGGAGGTATAGATGATTGTACATACTTTATTTTCATCAAAGGTTTGAAATACTGGAGCGGGGGGAAATGATTGTTGAGAGATTGTATGGGAAATGTCGGTGATGAGTAGTTGGGTTATTTCCTCTTGATAGCCATAGTGAGCAAGTTCCGTGTCTAAATCAAGTATCGTCATGGAAACTAATTTTTTTATATTGGCATTGTGTAGAATGTATGCAATTTCACGGGGAACGAATTGGAAATTAAGAGGTACAATGACAGCTCCTAAACTAGTGATTGCTAAATAGTTATAAATAAATTCAACACAATTCTTAGAAAATAAACCAACATTTTCTCCTGGACGTATACCTTGCTGATAAAAAAAGTTTCGATAGTTTGTAACTGCATTGGACAATTCACCGTACGTAATCGGTTTTTCTCCTAAAAATACAACTTGATTGTCATGGATGCTGTTTTGTTGGATTATTTCGTGAACAAGCATAATTGCCTCCTTAAAAATCAGTGTTGGATATAAGTTGATCTTAGATCTGTTATTTTTTATGGTAACGTAAATTCTTCCAATGGTAAAGTCCAGAGCAAAGAAGGCCATTAGAATGTTGATAATAAGAGAGAAAGCAGCAGAATACGTGTTAAAACATTGTAAATATATTGCTATATTTGTCATTTGGCGCAGGTAAAAAGATAAAAATATAGAATGATAATAATTTAATAGATTGCTAATTGAATCGTAAAAAATTATGTTGGTGGTGAGACGATGAATAAAATTCGAGTACTAATAGTTGATGATTCCCCTTTTAGTCAGAGGTTAATAAAAGATGCTTTGAAAGAATCAAAGTATGAGGTGTGCGGTTGTGCTGGTACGGGTAGTGATGGTATACGTCAGTACCGTGAACTACAGCCGGATTTGGTAACAATGGATTTGACATTGCCTGATATGGATGGGTTGGAGTGCTGCCGTGAATTATTGACCATTGATCCAGCCGGTAAAATCGTAGTGGTAAGTGCCATGAAGGATGAAGCCATTATCAATCGGGGGACAGCCATTGGCGTAAAAGCATTTTTCCAAAAGCCGGTGAAGTCGGAGGCGCTGCTCCTTGGATTTGAACAGATTATCGTTCAGCAGAGGAATGAAGCAGGTCAACTGCATTTCTTGGAATATTTTATTGCAGCCTTTACGAAAAATATTATAGACATGACGGGAATGGATGTTCTTTCTGTAGATCATAGTACGATTCAGTCGGTAGTATCTCATGGGTTAGGCGTTATCATTGGTATCACAGGAAGCCAGCAAGGGCGAATTATGTTGGATGTATCTATGGACGTGGCGCAAGAATTTACTAAAAAGTTATTAAGAACTGATGTAGTAGCGGATGAGGATGTATTCAATAGTATTTCTGAATTTACTAATATTATTGCAGGACATAGTATCTCTGAGATTAATAATGTATTAAAAGCTAAGGAATTTGAGATTCGTCTTACACCACCGAGCATTATAATTGGTGAATCCATTGCTATTATTAATCCTAAAATGACTTCGAATACAGTCACAGCAAAAACCGCTATTGGTTCACTGCATATGAATGTTGGGTTTGTAGGAGGGAAATAATTTTGGATGTAAAAGTAATTAATCCATTTATCGATGCGATTATGAATATTATGCCGCAATTAGGTTTTCAAAATGTTGTGAAGGGCAAGCTTTCAGTAGGGGAGCAGTTTGTCGATAGTAAGGGAATTACCGTGCTAGTAGGATTGACAGATCAGTTGCGAGGCAATATTGCATATAATTTCACGGAAGCAACGGCCATGTCGATTGCATCGAAAATGATGATGGGAATGCCTGTTGCAACATTAGATGATTTAGCACAAAGTGCAATTTCTGAGCTAACAAACATGGTTACGGGAAATGCTGCAACTCGTTTTGAGAAGGATGGCTTACGAGTGGATATTTCACCTCCTAGTCTAGTTGTGGGAGAGAATTTCAAACTGAAAGTAAGCAATGCAAAATTTTTAGTAGTGGAAATGATTGCCGATTCATTAATAATTGAACTAAATATTGGCATCGAATAATGTACGAGGGACGTTTACAGCCTTAATCACAGAGATATTGTAATTCCTTATGAAATCGTGAGCAAAAATCGATAACTGGCTGATTGAAAACCAAAGGTGTAAGAGTGCTGCTCTGTAATTAAGAGGAGACCTTAGGCCTTTTTATTTTTGTGAGCATAGCGAAGCAATTCCTTGCTAAGAGATTGCTCACTCTGTTGGCAAATGACAAAGCGCGAATGCAATATTAAAAAATAGTATAGAAAATCTTAAGAAATAGGAAGGTGATAGTTATGTATGAAATCATATTATTTGACTTGGATGGAACGTTGACAGATCCTAAAATCGGTATTACATCATCCGTTCAATATGCATTACATAAAATGGGGATTATAGAAGAAGATCCAGATGTATTGATTCCTTTTATCGGACCACCTTTATTAACATCCTTTAAAGAGCTTTACCATATGAATGATCAGGAGGCAGTGCAGGCGATTGGTTATTATCGAGAACGTTTTTCGGTAACAGGATTATATGAAAACAAAGTGTATGAGGGCATGGAGGAACTATTAACCAGTTTGAAGATCCAAGGGAAAAAACTAATTGTAGCAACTTCAAAGCCTACGGAGTTTTCAGTGAAAATCCTAGAACACTTTGGTTTAAAGCAGTACTTCGCTGCTATTGTGGGAAGTAACTTTGATGGAACAAGGACTGAGAAAAGTGATGTGATTGAGTTTGCCCTATCAGGGGAAACTATTACTGATTTAAGTAAAGTTGTAATGATTGGAGATCGGAAATATGATATTAGCGGTGCCAAACAGAATCATATCGATGTGATTGCTGTTGCTTATGGTTATGGCAGCCAAGAAGAACTGGCTGCCGCTGATCCTGATTATATCGTTTCGTCAGTGTCAGAACTTGCCATTCTCCTGGGAAGGTCGTAAATCTAAACTAAAATGTAAGGAAGAGTAAGTAGTCTTTTTTAAAAATGATTATAATGCCCTAAAAAAATAAAAAAAATGAAAAAAAATTCTAAATGAGCAGGTATCCTTAGACTTACACTAGAATAATACAGTAGCAAGAGGAATTGATTTGTTACTGAAAGGGAGGAAACAGGGATGTTATATGATATTGGGTTGGTTGGTTTAGCTGTAATGGGTGAAAATTTAGTGATGAACATGGCTAATAAAGGCTTTGGTGTAGCAGTATATAATCGTACGGTAAGTAAAGTAGATGAATTTTTGGCGCAAAATGCAGAGGGAAAAAAGATCGGCGGGGCTCATTCTATCATGGAGCTGACAAAGATGCTCGTCAAGCCTCGGAAGGTTATGCTGATGGTTAAGGCCGGTAAACCAGTAGATGATATGATAGCTGAATTGCTGCCTTATCTAGATCAGGGGGATATCATAATTGACGGTGGCAATTCTTATTTTCAGGATACCCGCAGACGATTTGATGAATTATCTCGTAAAGGGGTTCGTTTTATTGGCATGGGCGTATCTGGGGGAGAAGAGGGAGCACTAAAGGGACCAAGCCTCATGCCAGGAGCTGAACTTTCCGCTTACCAGGAAGTCGCACCGATTTTTACAGCGATTGCTGCTCAGGTTGCAGATGGCCCGTGCTGCGCTTATGTAGGGCCAGATGGGGCCGGTCATTATGTAAAAATGGTACACAATGGAATTGAATATGGCGATATGCAGCTTATTAGTGAAGCATATTATATTATGAAAGTTGCATTAGGGTTGTCAGCAGAGGAACTCTATGAAGTATTTGCTGGATGGAACAAAGGGGAGCTCGATTCGTATCTTATTGAAATTACACGAGATGTGTTTTTACAGCAGGATGAACTTACGGGTAAGCCATTAGTAGAAATGATTTTAGATAAAGCCGGTCAGAAAGGAACAGGCAAGTGGACCTCGCAAAGTGCTTTGGATTTGGGAGTACCGACGCCAACAATTACAGAAGCTGTATTCGCCCGCTGTATGTCGGCATATAAAGAAGAACGAGTGGCTGCTTCTAGTATCTTAATTGGCCCCGATGATCAATATAAGGGAGATCGGAAGGTGTTTATTAAAGCAATCCATGATGCTTTATACGCGTCGAAGATATGCTCTTACGCCCAAGGATTCGCTCTTTTAAAAGCTGCTGATAAGGAATATGGCTGGAATTTGAACTATGGTGACGTGGCTCTTCTTTGGCGAGGTGGATGCATTATTCGAGCTCAATTTTTAGATCGGATTAAAGAGTCCTTTCAGCAAGATGCGAATCTGCCGAATTTACTGCTGGCTCCTTATTTCCAAGAGGCGCTAAGCCGAGTTCAAGACAACTGGCGCCTAGTTGTAAAAACGTGTAAACAACTGGGGATTCCGACGCCTTCCTTTAGTGCCTCCCTGGACTATTATGACAGCTATCGCAGGGCCGTGCTCCCTTCCAATCTGATCCAAGCGCAAAGGGATTACTTTGGCGCTCATACCTATGAGAGAGTTGATCAACCTGGTACTTTCCATACGGAATGGATAAAAAAATAGGTCATAAAGCGGATATATAAAATTTTGGAGATGAAAGTACCATAGTATTCATCATTGCGAGCATAGCGAAACAATCTTGGTAGCAAGTAGGGGATTGCTTCGCTATGCTCGCAACGACCATGAAATAAATCACAGGAGTGTCAGAAAAGACATACTATTTGGGCTTTTCTTGATAATAACAATAACAATGAACCGCTAAGGTTGCGAAGAAATAAAAAGAATGCGAAGGGATGTTTTTATTTCTTCGCATTCTTTGTAGTCTTCGTATCTTCGCGGTTCAATTTATTCTTTATAGGAGCGTAATGGTTTTCCTATTTTCTTGCGAGATTGTTGTTTACTGCGTTAGCGTAACATTATAATTTGTTAGCATGGTATTATTCTGGTTAATAAAGGTTACCCGGATTGGAAGGCGGGTATCAAATAATGAGCGTTCCATGGCAATATAGTCATATCCCTTGGTAGTCGTCGCGTTCTCACTAAGGCGAGGGCTTTTAGTTTTTACTGTAACAGTAAGATCATTTCCTGATTGTGTGATCTTTTCAATGCCGATACCGTACCCGGTTGAGTCTACGGTACCAAGATGAGTATAAACGACGATTTGATGGCTAAAGTCGACATTTTTCATCTGGTTTATGATGTCTTCTGGGACTAAATTCGCTCCTCGTAAGCGGGGATCTTGAATCAGAGCACCAAAGGTCATGTCGGCGGGATAGGAGGTATTGTACCATGTCCATTCACGGAAATCATTCGTCTGATATAGGGTTTGGGGAGGATTAGGAGTGATGATCACTGAACCCGTAATAGGACGGAGGGTAAAGAAACTGGCGGGAGTATAAGTAGCAGGATATCTTGAATTACCAATACCACGTATTGCAGTAATCTCCCATCCCTGATTGCGAGTTTTGATTAAGTTTACTTTAAAAGTCTGACCGCTGGTTCGGACTTCAACAGTTGCTTTGTTTGCTGACTGATCAAGAATTGTAAATTTATCACGGAAGGGATTAAAGCCATAGGTATAAGCATTTTCCTTTACGGTTTTCACTGGGTCCATTTTGTATTGATTTGACCAATTTTTGGATCTAGAAGTTTGATCTATTTCAGGAGTTTGGTTGGTTTCATTCGAAGCGGCAAAAACTTTTGCAACAGGAAGACCAGGCAACATTGCCGAAGACATAACTGCTGCTCCTGCAACAGCGGCTAATAGTTTCTTCGAATGGTTTTTTATTTGCTTTCTGCGAATGATACTTTTCATAGCTAATCTTCCTTTCATGCATTTTTGTTAGTGTTTCCATTACTGCACGGATACATGATAGGGAGTTTTATCCGAAAAATAAGTAAAGATTTGGATGCCTACATATTCATGAGCCATATTTATGATAGTAAAAAGAACTAGTCCTTTTTTAAAAAATGAAAATAGAAAGACAAAAGATACACAGGATAGATATTCTAATTGATTTAGTGTATTAAACATAATAATATACTAAAATTTATTGACAAGACGAAATAAAATATTGCATTATATATTAGTATGAGAATATAATTTTGTGTTTCGTTATAAAGGAGCAGGATATTGTTATGAGACTTGATAGTTATGACCGAGCCATTTTGAGTGCTTTACAAAAAGATTCTTCAATATCGAATTTGGATTTGTCTAAATTAATTGGTCTTTCAACCTCTGCATGTCTTACGAGAACAAAAAACTTAAAAGAACTGGGGGTTATTAAACAGTTTACAACGATCGTAGATGAAAGAAAGCTTGGGATGGAGACCATTGCCTTTATTATGGTGATTTTGTCTCCTCTGAATCGAGAAACAGCTGATATTTTCTTAGAGCAGATTAATAAGCTTCCACAAGTACTTGAGTGCTACAGCATTACTGGCAATAAGGACTATCTTTTAAAGATCGTTACCAAAGATATGCCAACGTACAAAGACTTTGTAATTGATTCACTTATGGCGATACCCGGGGTAAGCCGGGTGGAAACCAGTATCGTAATTAATACTGAAAAGAGAACATTATCGATAGTAACGGAAGAATGATCCGAACAAATACAATTGAAAAAGGGGACAAGTATGGATAGTAACACTACAAATCAACAAATACAACGTGGTCTGAAAAATCGTCATATCCAAATGATCGCGTTAGGGGGAGCCATTGGTACAGGTTTATTTTACGGTTCCGCTACGGTAGTAAAAACGGCTGGACCTGCGATTACTTTATCATATTTAATTGGCGGCATTATTATTTTCTTTATTATGCGAGCATTAGGGGAGATGGCTGTGGATTGTCCAGTATCGGGCTCATTCAGCCAGTACGCCTATCAATATTGGGGTGAGCTTCCTGGATTTATTGCTGGCTGGAACTACTGGTTTAATTATGTGGTTGTTGGTATGGCTGAATTATCAGTTGTAGGAACTTATATTAATTATTGGTATCCTGATATTCCTACGTGGGTAACAGCACTTGCTTGTTTAGTGGTTGTTACATTTATTAACACGGTAAATGTAAAAGCCTATGGTGAGCTTGAGTTCTGGTTTGCGATTATCAAAGTTCTGGCAATCATTGGAATGATCGTTTTTGGCGTAGCTATGATTGTTTTTGGCATTGGCAATAGTGGACAGCCTGTTGGAATCAGTAATTTGTGGGAACATGGCGGCTTTTTTCCAAACGGAATATTGGGAGTGGTGATGTCACTGGTTTTAGTCATGTTTTCATTTGGCGGAGTTGAGCTTGTGGGGATTACTGCCGGTGAAGCTGAAAATCCTAATAAGACAATTCCACAAGCAATCAACCAAGTAGTATGGCGGATTCTGCTTTTTTATATAGGAGCTATGGGAGTTATTTTGGCAATCTTTCCTTGGAATGAAATTGGGGCAATGGGCAGTCCTTTTGTACAGATATTTTCTTACGTGGGTATTCCATCCGCGGCTAATTTATTAAACTTTGTCGTTCTTACAGCGGCCCTATCTGCATATAACAGTGCCTTGTATAGCAATGGAAGAATGTTATATGGCTTAGCAGTACAGGGAAATGCCCCTAAATTCTTTGGAAGGCTCAATTCAGCTGGAGCGCCAATCATTGCAATTTTATTTTCTACCGCGTTTACATTACTTGCGGTACTAATCAGCTACTTGGATCCGGAAAAGGTGTTCCTGTACTTTATGGCGCTGGCGACGATTTCGATTATTATCAATTGGGCGACCATTTTGATTGTGCAATTAAAATTTCGAAAGCATAAAGAAAAGACCGGTGAGCCAATCTTGTTTAAGATGCCGCTGCATCCGATCTCATCGTATATTAGTTTGATCTTT
>JBEQCC010000040.1:0-10404 GCA_041639455.1 Pelosinus sp.
TATGACCCATTTCTGTTTTTAAGCCGTAGTTATCCAACATTACTATGGTCTGTTCTAATGCTGTACGTACAGAACCGCGAGTGCGCTGCCAGTATTGTTCTTGCATCGTTTGAGATGTAGAAAGTTCAGCAACTTCTGCTTTCTCAACAGGAGTCTTTACCCAGAACTCAAGTTCAGTACCGGAAGTAAAAATAATATCTTCAATTTCTTCACCATTGATATGTTCAAGACCAGCCACTTTAGGGTGTTTTTTGAATAAGCTAATTAGCTCACTTTTTATGTAACTGAGACTATCAGCCAAAATTGCACGAGAGTCAACGCGTAAACCATTATGAACAAGGAATGCCGGAATACGAAGGGTACCAACGGGCTTTCCCTTTACTTCATCAATGTAATTATAATTATAATCAACAAACCAATTTACATTGGAATCAGCGGGCATATCTACTTTAGCATTATTCAACGTAGCAATACCAGTAAGCACTACCGATGAGCCATCCGTCTGCACTGCACTGCCTTGGAAGAACTCATCCATATCTTTAAGGAATAATTCCATAGGAATCTTTTCATCAGTATCGTTACCTGCAAGATCAATACCTACTAAGGAAACAAATTTAATTTCGGAATGCTCTTTTAATAATTCAATCAACTCATTCTTACCATATTTTCCAGCCGGAATTACATAAAGCAATTCGTTTACCATTTCACTCACCTCTTAAATATTATAAATATACTTTGTCATACCTATGATAGATTCTAAAGTAATTATATCCTCCTTATTGAAACTTTCTCTTTATTTAATCTATTATACTATTAATAGTAAAAATTACAAAGATTATACTGATGAATAAATGTATAAAATTAAAAGCCTGGCTGTAGGCCAAGCCTTTAATTTATTTATATTAGATATTGAATAATAGATCTCCATAAGTTGGCATTGGCCACACATCCTTATCTACCAGAGTTTCAAGTGCATCAACAACATCACGCAGAGCTACCATTTTTTCAAATACATCAAATCGGAATAATGAAGCTTGGTCATAGGTGTCTCCATGAGCATTTGAGGCCTTCTCTACAGTTTCTTCAAGAGCAGCAATCTGTTTCTTTAACGATGCCATCAACGTAGATACCTCTGTTAGCAATTCAGTTTGAGCAGTCAAATCTACTGTAACACCTGTAGCTTTAATTGTATTTATTGAAACTGCAAGGTTTGTGGCAAATTTGATAACAGAAGGAAGTATTTGTCTCTTAGCCATTTCTAACATCGTTAAAGCTTCAACGTTAATCGTTTTGATATAATTTTCAAGAGCAATTTCATAACGGGACTCCATTTCTACTTTACTCAATACAGCATGTTTTTCCATGACTGCTATATTCTTTTCAGAGATAAGGGCTTTAATGGACTCTACCGTAGTTCTTAAGTTTAAAAGTCCTCTCTTTTCAGCTTCAACAACCCATTCATCTGAATATCCATTACCGTTAAATACCACTCTTTTATGATTAGTAACATATTCAGTAATAATTGTTTTTACTTCAGCATTTGCATCTGCAGCATTTTCTAACCGATCCGCAACTTCGTTTAGCACTTCCGCCACAATCGTATTTAAGGTTATATTTGGTTCAGCGATAGAAGCTGAAGATGGACACATTCTAAATTCAAACTTATTGCCAGTAAACGCAAATGGAGACGTTCTGTTTCTGTCTGTTGCATCTTTCGGTAATGGCGGCATTGTAGTAACACCAATTTCCATATGTCCACCATTTTTAGAGCTTGTTGCTCCACCATTTTCAATCTGCTCTAAAATATCTTGTAATTGCTCTCCCAGAAATATTGATATGATAGCCGGAGGAGCTTCGTTCGCACCCAGTCTATGATCATTTCCTGGATTTGCAGCGGATACTCTTAATAAATCCGCATATACATCAACAGCCTTGATAACAGAGCATAAGAATACGAGAAATTGTTGATTATCATGAGGAGTACGACCCGGCTCCAATAAATTCATTCCATCATCGGTTCCCATAGACCAGTTATTATGTTTACCAGAGCCATTAATACCAGCAAATGGCTTTTCATGTAATAAACATACAAGATCATGTCGTAAGGCAACCTTCTTCATAATATCCATAGTAAGCTGGTTGTGATCTGTTGCTATATTTGTAGTAGTAAATATCGGTGCTAACTCATGTTGCGCAGGAGCAACTTCGTTATGTTTGGATTTGGCTGCAATTCCAAGTTTCCAAAGCTCTTCATCCAATTCCTTCATATAGGCAGATATTTTTTCTTTAATTGAACCGAAATAGTGATCTTCTAATTCCTGCCCCTTTGGAGGTTTCGCACCAAAAAGTGTTCTTCCTGTAAATATTAAGTCTTTTCTTTTTTCATATGTTTTCTTATCAATAATAAAGTATTCTTGCTCTGGTCCAACAGTTGTAATAACTCGATTCGTTGTAGTATTTCCAAGAGCTCTTAAAACACGTAATGCTTGCTTGCCTAAGGCTTCCATTGAACGCAATAACGGAGTTTTTTTATCTAAAGCCTCTCCAGTATAAGAGCAAAAAGCAGTTGGTATACATAATGAATTGTCTTTTACAAATGCAGGAGATGTGCAATCCCATGCAGTATATCCTCTGGCCTCAAACGTAGCTCTAAGACCACCGGATGGGAATGAAGAAGCATCCGGTTCTCCCTTAATTAATTCTTTTCCCGAAAACTCCATAATCGCTTTACCATCAGAAGTTGGGGATATAAATGCATCATGTTTTTCAGCAGTAATGCCTGTCATTGGTTGGAACCAATGAGTGAAATGGGTTGCACCTTTCTCAAGAGCCCAGTCTTTCATCGCATTAGCTACTACATCTGCCACTACTGGATCTAAAGGAAGTCCCTCTTCAATTGTCTTCTTTAAAGCTTTATATGTGGCTTTAGGAAGACTTTCCTTCATGACTGCATCATTAAATACGTTTGAACCGAAAATTTGACCTAAGTTGCTCATCTACAAAAACCCCTCTCAATTTTTCATATCGTATTACTGATCATTCTAAATAAAACTTGCATTATAACCTGCTAAAAAAATGACAGATTGAATATTTTTTTAATGCAGCAACACATTTACTACAAAAAAACAGACCCCTTCCACTTGTTCAGTGGTAGGAGTCATCGTTGACTCATAATTTTCATTTATATCAATATTATAGCACAAAAATGATTTTTGTCTAGCTATAAAATCATCATCTTAAAAAAATACGAATATTATTCTTTTTCTTGAGCAGCTGCTATTTCTGCAACATTTGCTGCATCTAACATATTTAATGCTTCCTCTTGAGGAAGTTCTTGTACATTTTTAAGTTTCCTTTCTATGGTGCGAGACTTTCTGGCAGCTACATCAATGGAGTTACTAGCTTCTTGCAGTTTTTTATGGGTTTTATCTAATAAATCGCCAAATTTGCCGAATTCAGTTTTTACAACACTAAGCAGTGACCAGACTTCTGAACTGCGTTTTTCAACTGCAAGCGTTCTAAAACCCATTTGCAAGCTATTAAGCAACGCAGATAGGGTCGTAGGGCCTGCAATGATTACCTTGTAATTTCGCATAATGGTATCACACAGTCCTGGGCGTCGCAGTACTTCAGCATATAATCCTTCAATTGGTAAAAATAAAATTGCAAACTCTGTAGTATGGGGAACACAGACGTATTTATTAGCAATATCTTTCGCTTCGCTTTTAATTCGATTTTCTAAAGCTTTGGCTGCTTCTTCCGCCAAAACAGCATTGGCTTGATCTTGAGCCTCTAATAATCGTTGATAATCTTCTTGTGGAAATTTTGCATCAATTGGCAGCCAGACAATACTTTCTTCGGTATCACGCCCAGGAAGTTTAATTGCAAATTCTACTCTATCATTGCTTCCTGGCTTCGTTGCAACATTTTTAGCATATTGTTCAATGGTTAGAATTTGCTCTAATAAATTCTCCAATTGAATTTCGCCCCATATACCACGAGTCTTGACATTGGATAAAACTCTTTTTAGATCACCAACGCCAGAGGCCAGAGTCTGCATTTCCCCCAGTCCTCTATGTACCATTTCTAACCTTTCGCTAACCAACTTAAAACTCTCACCCAAACGCTTTTCTAACGTCTGATTTAATTTCTCATCTACTGTTTTTCTCATTTCTTCAAGTTTACTGCCATTCTCTTCACGAAGCACTTGCAATTGTCTTTCTACCGTTTCACGCATACGCTCTAACTTTTGCTCATTCATTTGAGTCAGTCCCTGTAATTGCTGAGCGAATGTCTCTAATTGCGTTAGTTGCACGGTAGTATTTTCATTCATCCGTTTCAAAATTGATTCATTTAACTTACTAAGTGTATTCACTACTTCTTCTCGTAATGCTCTGGCAACAAGATTATTTTCTCCTCGGTTCTTGGCCATTTCATCATTTACAATACGTTCTACTCTTTCAATCGCCTTTTCTATAGCTATCAGGTGAGCAGCAAGCTCCTGCTGCTGATTCTTTCCAATTCGAAACAGTACTGTAATGAGAAGAAAAATAATAATTCCATTAAGACCAAACATTAGCATGATCATTACCGTTGACAAAATATATCCTCCAACTATTTTATTATTTTACTAAGAACATCATATAAAATTTGATTCAGGGAAAAATATTTTAGGAACCGGTTTTCTAAATGTACTTCTTGGGTAAGCTATAGGCGGGGAGGTGATAGTATGGAAAAACGTCAAAACGAATCTTGCAAAGAAAATAAAAACAAATCCCAAAAGGCTTCTACAGAATTTGCTAAAGAAATTTGCCCTAAAGATAAGAACGAAAATAAAAACAAGTAAAATAAGAGGGTGGTCAAACCACCCTCTTATTTTTTGCCCGGCTTTCCCTACACTGTCTCTTCCTGCACTTCTATCAATATCTTTACTTTAAGATATTCGTTACATGCTGAAATAGATTGCTATTATCTTTTATTTTTTGTTCATTTCCTAACACACACAAGTGATTCTGTTTCATGGCATCCTCCAGCAAATCAGCCAACTTAGAAATATCTTCTTGCCTAGTCGCTAAGATTTCATCTCTCTCTTGTTGAATCATAGCTTGAGAAATATTCCGAATATAATTATTAGTTGCCCGCTCCCCTTTTTGTGATGGAGTTAAAGGCGTATCCAACTGGCTCATGGTACCAATCACATACTTGGTCATCTCTCTTTGATCAACAGAAAAATTACGCAGATAATTTGCAGTCTCATCATATACGGTTAACGTCTCTTTTAAATTTGGATCCCGATACGAGCCAAGCACCATATTTCCATTACGTTCTAATCTTGCAAAACCGCCATAAGCTCCCCCTTGAACACGTACCCGTGTCCACAAGTAATCATAACGCAAAATAGTTTCAAGAACTTTTAAGCTTCCATGATAAGAATACCCTAACTTACGGAAGTTTGCTCCTTTAACCACATACTGCACTTTGCCGGACGTCATGAGTCCTTCATTGTAATGACTATTTTCAAAATGATATATAGCAGTTTTTTTTGTAGTTGATGCTAAGCAGGAGTGAAATTCAGAAAAGGCTTTTTGAAATTCACTATAATTCTCTTCTTCTAGAGTTACGCTTACCAACAAATTTTCTTTATTAAAAATATAGCCAGCTACTGTTTCAAGATTTTTATAAACTTCTTCTGACTTTGCGGCAAAGTCTTTTTCTAATGCAGCTACAAAATCATAAAAGGCTAACATTCCTACTTCATTATATTGCGCAATAGGAGAAAAATAGGATAATACACGATTCGTCGCCAATTGCTGCCCGCGGCGGAACAAATTCATATCCCAATTGGATTTTATTTCTTGAATCAGTTCCTTCATTCGTTTACTGTTGTCAAAACGGCTATGGGCAATGATCTGCTCTGTTAGTCTTAATAATTGAGGCAACTTCTCCACCAAGGATTTGCCTTTGATTATAAATTTCGGTAAGTATTTTGAATCATTAGCATTTTCTGTGAAGACTGCTACATCAAAAACAATACCGCCTGTATTCTTGTTAATTTCATTGGATAGCGCGGAGTATTCATATTGTTTGGTAGAAACCTTTCCTAATATCTCTGACAACAAATACATATACGGTAAATACGGTTGAGGTACTAAACATGTATCAAAATACATATTCACATAAGCAATGGAATTGGTGCGAAGTGGATGAAGCAAAACAGGTACTCCTAATTCTTGTTTCTCCACTACTATCAGCTCTTCTGATTTTACTTCTATATCTTGCCGAGTAAGTAGAGGAATGGTCGCTAAGGCTTCTGGCGAATCTGCTGTTTCTTGTAATGTTTTTAAACGCTGTGTTTGTTCTACCAACTTATTAATTTCAATATCAGACAGAGATGCTTTATATTCAGCCAGGTATTTGCGTAGTTCTTCATCTTTTTCTTCTGCCAGACCATGCTTTGGTTTTAAGATAACCAAAGCTTGATGATTATTATTCAGCAAGTGCTGCTCAATCAACAGCTCAAAGTAATTGGTTTTTTATGCTGCTTTTATTTTTAATAAATCATCTTCATACCCTAGATGAATGAAAGGACTTGCGTCATACAACCAGCTATCCATACATTTAATATTATAGACAAGTCCTTTAGGACGAGTGCCATAATTTGCTTCCCGTAACGTAAATTCAAAAATGTTAATGCATGCTTCAATTAATTCTTTATCAATCCCCTCTCTTACCAGTCTTTCCAGCTCTTTATCTACAACTTGAATAAACTTTGCTTTTTCATTTTCATTGGCACCCGTAATAACAATCCCGAAGGTAGGCTGTAATATGCTTTTCACAAAAGTCCCTACTACATCTTTACCAATTTCCGCTTCGATTAAGGCATTTCGCAAAGGTGCAGCTGGAGTTTCTAGGAGCAGATACTCTAAGATTTGAAAAGCTAGACAAATTTCAGAATTAGTCGCTTTCCCCAATACGAAATTTCTACTTAAAAACGTTTTATCTTCTATGTTTTCACTGGGAACGATCGAATATTCAAAAACATTTTCTACTTTTTCTTTAAATGCAGCCTGCAAAGCAATTTGAGAATTTACTTCAATTTTTTCAAAATTACTTAAATATGCTTCATCTAAGAATTTCAAATTATCAAGTATATCTAAATCTCCATATAAGAAGATATATCCATTGGAGGGATGGTAATATTTCTTATGAAAATCTATAAATTTTTCTTGCGTCAGTTCTGGAATAAACTCAGGATCACCACCTGATTCTACACCATAGGCCGTATCAGGAAACAATGATTCAAAATTTTTCTTTTCCAATATCGCATCAGGTGAAGAAAAGACACCCTTCATCTCATTGTAAACTACGCCTTTATAAGTGATTTCATCCACTGGATTCTCCAATTCATAATGCCAGCCTTCCTGCATTAACGTCTCTGGAGAATTATATATATTCGGATAAAAAACTGCATCCAGATATACGTCCATTAAATTACGAAAATCCTTAACATTACGACTTGCCACGGGATACATGGTCTTATCTGGAAATGTCATGGCATTTAGATAAGTATTTAAAGATCCTTTTACTAATTCAACAAAAGGTTCCTTCATGGGGAATTTACGAGAGCCGCACAATACAGAATGCTCAACAATATGCGCAACTCCTGTACTATCTTCCGGAGGTGTGCGAAAGGTAACGGAGAAAACTTTATTATCATCATCATTTTGTAAATATAACAATCGCGCGCCGCTTTTTTCATGATAGAAGATCCTGGCAAGCGAACTTATTTCATCAATATTTTCTTCCTCTTCTAAACGAAAACCATGATATAAACTGCCTTTTATTAAATCCATTCCATTACCTCTTTTCAAAAAATTTCATTCTTATACCATATTCGCTATTGTAGGAACAACGTCCTGCAATATAAACTTTTTAGAACACGATTCAAGATTCCATGTCAATACTATATGCTAAATGGATTAAAAGATTGACGCTAGCAGAGTAAAATGAGAAAATATACTATATGTCCATGATATTATAGAGCTTGAAAGGATGTTCAAATTGGAAAATTTAATTTATTACTCTTCCATGTTATGTGGTATGCTACTATCTGTTACTCTCATTTGGGTGGCAACCTATAATTTTAGAATTTCCCAAACTAAAAAGGCAAGTTTATTTCTTCTCTCTGGATTATCTCTCGGAATCCTACTTATTTATAATATCCTATTTCCACAATAAAAATTTATTTAAATTACCAACCTTTAATCTTAAATCTTTTTGAACCAAATGTAGATTGTAGCGCATCTCCAAACAAATGGGAAATTCCTCCTAAGAATACATAAGGCGCAGCCCCTTTAATACATAAAAAAGGAATTGATAAGACAGCACATCCTAATAATGTGTGGCAAAATCCCCTATGACTCATAAAACCTACAAAAATATTTAATCGGCCAAGCATCGATCTGTGGTGGTCAATATCCGGCAGTATACTACCAATCACTATAAATAAAATATCCATTGGCTGCATTGCAAATTCTAGACTAAAAAAGAGTCCTATAATAATATGTATTGCCCAATTGAAAATAATCACCTATTTCGTTGTGTACTATGACTTATGCTGCATCGTTTCGTGTAATTTTTCAAAAAAACAATTACGAACATTCGTTTGTATTTTTATAATAAAACAAACATTCGTTCTTGTAAAGAGAATTTCAAAACTTTTTAGATGAACCACTGGGAGGGGACACAATGGATATGATTAAAAACATGGCATTTTCTTTATATCACCTTAGACGAAGAGTAAATAACAGCTTCAGGCAGCAATATCAGCATTCTTGATCTTCCAACTACATCATCAACATTTATAAGGCGCCTGCCACAACGTGGTCAGGCGCTTATGATTTACTCTTAATTTTCTTCAAACATCCCTGTAACGAAGAATGTGCCTCGAGCTTTTGCCAGCAATTGATTCTGACTATCTACGATCTCACTTTCTGCTACCATTGTATTTTTTCCATTATGAATGACTTTTCCTATGGCTTTTATAGCGGGTTGGGTTGCTGCTCCTTTAATAAAATTCATATTCATTTCAAGGGTCACTACTTTTTTGCCGGTAGTCGCACATGCAGTTCCCATAGCTGAATCAGCCAAAGAAGCTAAGGCGCCACCATGAGCGATATTATACAGGTTTGTATGTTTACCAGCAAGTACGGGCATACAAAGTTCTACCTTACCTTCTTCCACATGCACAATGGAAATATCTAACAACTTAATATATGGATTTTCATCATATATCGTAACGAGGTTCTCCTTTAGCCACTCTGTAGTTTTTTTCATATTAATTACTCCCAACGTTTCTCAAAATTCTATTGCTTCTTAGCGGGTTCAATTTCACTATATAGTATGATTAGCCAATATGAATCATATTACCTAATATAAAAATTCTCTATAAACCTACAACTTCCTTCTTGACTATTACCTGCCCCTTCTACTTTCGTCAACTTAACAACTAAAATATTCATATAAAATAAAAGCCCTCGCAGATTGTGCGAGAGCTTTTATGTCACGATACTTTTTGAATCAGAACTCTATTTACGCGCATAACATCAGCTTCCGTAATAATAAAGTCATATCCTTCATAAGATATTTTTCGATTTACCTCAAGAGGCAGCTCCGTTCTTGCACAAATCCAGCCACCAAGAGTATCTACATCTTCTGTTGGAAGCTGTAAATCAAAAAAGTCATTAAATTCCTCTATGAGAATACGTCCATCTACTAAGTGAGCATCTTTCTCATAAGTTTCAATTAGAGGGCGTTCATCATCAAACTCATCATGCATTTCCCCTACGATTTCTTCGAGAATATCCTTGACGGTAACGAGTCCAGCAGTTCCACCATATTCATCTATAGCAATTGCTATCTGTGCCTTATTTTTCTGCAGAAGTTTTAAAACAGAACTAATCTGCATAGATTCAGGTACAGCGAGCACATTTCTCGTAATACTTCCTAAATCAGGCTTAGCAGTCAATGCAAGTGGCGATAAAAGATCTTTGATATGAATGAAGCCAATAATATTATCTTTATTTGAATCACATACAGGATATCGTGTTTTCCCTTCCTGTATAGCCACTTCCAGGTTATCCCCATAAGGCTTTTTGATGTCCAGACATATCATATCTGTACGTGGAATCATTACCTCACGAGCATGCCTTTCTGCAAAGTCAAATATATTGTCCATTAGGGTTAATTCCGTCTGATTTATAAAACCTTGCCTGTGACTTTCTTCCATAAGAATACGTATTTCTCCCTCTGTATGGGCAGATTAACTATCTGTTGCAGGCTCAACACCTAATAATTTTAGGAACTGATTAGCCGTTCCATTCATAAACCAAATAAAAGGATACA
>JBEQCC010000041.1:0-6876 GCA_041639455.1 Pelosinus sp.
CCACCATAATTTGATTAAACCTTGCTCACTGTAGCGCATCAAGGCTTGATATACAATAACGCTTAAAATTCCCTCGCTCACAGCCAGCGGCAACTGGGTAACGGCAAAAATGCCGAGGAACTTTGCGGATGCCGCCCATATTCCGCCAACAGGATCAGGGAAAGCCAATGATAACTGCCCTGCTGTTACGACATAGGTCATCCAATCTCCCAGCATAGCTGCAAGAAAGACGGTAACCTTGTCACTAAGACCGGCCATGCGGCAGGCCCGATATACTCCCCAAGCTACAATTGCTCCGGCGACCCCCATGGAAAAGGTATTAGCCCCCCAAGTCGTAATGCCGCCGTGAGCCAGTAAAAGCGCCTGAAACAGGAGGACAATTCCACTCAGTACGCTGGAAATAGCTGGACCAAAAAAGATAGCGCTCAGACCTACACCGGTCGCATGCGAACTAGAACCTGCCACAGAAGGAATCTTTAACGCCGACAAAACAAAAATAAATGCAGCAACCAAGCCTAACAACATCTTACGCTCCGGATATTTCGCCACAAGATGTCGAATTTGGTACATACCCACGAGCAGGAACGGAACTACGGCAATTAGCCAGCCAATAGAATATTCCTTCGGCAAAAAACCCTCCGTAATGTGCATAGCATTGGCAATATTAGGAGCGGTAAGGCTAACTAAAGCAAAAAAAACAACTAACAAAAATTTTTTCATTCGTATTCTCCTTTGCATATCATGTTGAATTCATAAAAAAAACTCCACCATTAAGCATGGCAGAGATATAGTTATGACGTGTTCACACTAAATCCCCTCCCCATCGTCGTAGGTCAATCGGTGATTGTCGAATAGGCAGTTCTTCTGACTCAGGATCATTGCTGCCTGCGCCTTCCCAAAGAGATTACTCTTCAGTGGCATGTTGCAGGTTGCTCACCCTTACAGCGGCGGGACCGTGTTGGCTTTACACCAAACTTCCCTATTAAGCCCAATGGGCACCTATTCCTCCAAATATGCGATTCGCCATTATTATAAACTACTTTCAAATTAGTGTCAAGTAAACGGCAAATTTTGAAACAAGGGGACAGGGAATCTGTTTCAAACCTTCCAGATCCTTGTGGATGCTCCCCCCGTTATGCGTGCTATCTGACGTATATTCGTGTCGACAACTTCTTTCATTCATTACTTTCATTATAGTATCTTGTTTTTTTCTCGTTTCATTGTAAATTTTTACTGCGTCAATACCAAATTCCTGTCGAACCATTTGTCGAAGATCATCATCACTTACATCAACCTTGATCCTCGGAATTTCAAGACAAATATCTTCGTTCGCTTCTCTTAAAAACTTTACATATCGCACAACTGCTTCATCGGGACAGCGAGGACATTACAAATAACCGTCCCTTTACTCTCACCGAGCGGTACTAGGACTTGACAATATCGGTTATCATCTGGTATTATATTTGAACATGAACATATACTCACATGAACATATACTCATATAAATATTACTTGTTTTTCATTAGCTGAAATCCATACAGAAATTTTGCGGAAATAGATCGTCAGTATTCATTGGATTAGATCTAATAAGGACAGGTAGGCGGCGCAAGGGCTAGAGACTTATTCCCTCCCTTATGCGACGCATGGTTGGGATAAGCAAAAAAACACGACTTGGAAAGGCTAGGTGATTAAAATACATATTGAGGATATTATCTGCTATTTAAATCAAAGCTTTGGAAAAAAAGGACTTAAGCTTTTACTGACAGGCTGCTTCTTTATTTTTTTGATTCTTGTGGTATTTGTGATCGCTGCTGTCATATTTGTCTTTAACTATCAAAGTGAAATATATGCTGTTCTGGCGAAAATCTTCAGTTTTATTTTTAACGGTTCTCTGGATAATCTATTCAAAAACTTAGTCAAGTTAATTTCCGACAGTTTATTGAAACAATAATGGAGAGCTCCACTCTACGGATGTGGTTAAAGGAATATGTATAAGACTAGACAACAAAGAAAGAGGTAGTATTTTTTGGTCACTGACCTCCACCACCGTTTGGATAATTAGAAAAGCTATCATAAAAAGAGGAATGACGCCATTTGAAAAATGGCGTCATTCCTCTTTTTATTTGGATACGGTTATAGCTATAGAAATGACAGTGCAAAATAGTTTGTGCTTTGAACCGTAATGACCTTTGCAGACACGAAGAATGGCAGGTACCATAAAGCCAGGAGATATCCGACATGAAAGGACAGCGATTCGATGCAAAGCTCCACTTAGATATCATGAAACTCTATCTAAGTGGAGCTCGTACCTGCCACAGTTGGCAGTGGAACTAGGAATTCACGAAATTTGCACCAAACACTTCCCTATTGGTGTCAAGTAACAGCAAGGCTTGAAACGCACCTTATCTGCCTTCTACGTAAAGAAGGTTCGTATATCTTGATAAGATGCTGAGTATACAATATATCCCAAAGCCAGCTGCCAGGAGTACCTGCCAGACAGCATCTAAGTGAAAGTTACCAACCGCAAAATAGTTTCCCGCCGCCTCCAAGAGGAAGAAAGTAGCTATTATCCCGAAAAGGCCATGATATTCTCTTTTAAAAACAGTCGTGATTACAAACTTCATATGCGTCGGCTTCCACAGTTTAAAATTGGGAACAAAAGCAGGCGTTATGTTGGCCCACTCAATATAGACATTCCCAAACTTACGGCGCAAGAATTGCTCTTCGGCAAATACAACGCGCTCGTGATAAGCATAAAAAATAGTAACAACAAGTAAGCTCAGCCACCACTCTCGGACAAATAAGCTTGCCGCAAACCATATAAAAAAGTTTCCCAAATAAAGCGGATTTCTAACGATAGAATAGATACCAGTTGTATTCAGGACATCTGCTATCTGCTTCTTAGTATTACGTCCGGATGTCCCCCGAGGGACATAGCCAATAGTGTACATCCGAATAGCCAGTCCAAGGGATGCGATTGAGAAACTGAACAGTTCCCACATTAAGTTTAAGCGATGCACATTGTTTAGATAAGAGTAATCTCGCATTTCCACAAGGATTAATAGAAGCATTAGTATTGGAAGATAACTTCTATAGCGAAAGATCCAGTTACCTTGTCGTTCAATTCTATCGTGTAACAGCATATTTTTACCTCCCATTATCAAACTTACATAGTTATTATACTTAACAGTATTGTTTTTGTAAAGTACGTTTACCTCGCATGATTGAGATTCAGCATAAAATTAGGTAAAATACGATTTCCTCTTCTTGACAGTTGAGCATTTCTTCAACTATAATAGAAACAAACATATGAGCAATCGTTCATATGTAATATTTGCCAGAAGGGAGAATGATTTTGGATAAAAGACCGAAGGCCCGTGATTGCGAAGTGATCCAATTGGAAATCGTGAATAAAGTCAGAATACAAATGCCGGCAAAGCATAAACTAAAACAGCTTGCCAATCTGTATAAAGTATTTTCCGATCATACCCGCATCCAGCTTTTATGGGCTCTGGAACGTAACGAAATGTGCGTTTGCGATCTGGCGGTATTGCTCAATATGACCAAATCGGCGATATCTCACCAATTGAAAGTTTTGCGGCTCGCAAAGCTGGTAATATCCCGCAGGAAAGGAAAGAATATATATTATTCTTTGGCTGATGATCATGTCAAGGATATACTTTGGCAGGGATTGGGGCATGTCAATGAATAAAGAAAAAAATGGAGGAAGATTTTATGGCACACGACCACAATCATGATCATTCTCACGAACATGGCGGCGGAGATTTGAACACAAAGAAGATCGTACAACTAATTATAGGTATCCTGCTCTTTTCAGCCGGTTTGTATTTTGAGCGGGCTTATGCTGAATCCCCTTATCTCAATACTGCCGCGTTCGTCCTGAGCTACCTGATTCTTGGCGGCGAAATCGTTTGGCTGGCCGTCAAAAACCTTACCCGCGGACAGGTATTTGATGAAAATTTCCTCATGAGTGTTGCAACTATTGGTGCATTTATCATCGGCGACTATCCTGAAGCAGTTGCCGTTATGCTGTTTTTTCAGGTAGGCGAATATTTTCAGGACGCCGCTGTGCGCAGGTCCAAAAAGTCCATTACAGCACTGATGGATATCAGGCCTGACTACGCCAACCTCAAAATAGGCAATGACATTCAAAAGGTTGCTCCCGATACGGTAAAAGTCGGCGATAGTATTGTCGTCCGGCCAGGAGAGAAAATCCCGCTGGACGGTACGGTGCTGGATGGCGAATCCCTGTTGGACACCAGCGCCCTCACCGGTGAATCGGTTCCCCGTACTGTCAAGAAAGGCGAGGACGTTTTGGCGGGCTGCATCAATCAGAGTGGTGTTTTGACCATTGAGGTCACAAAAGAATTCGGCGAATCCACCGTTGCGAAAATCATCAACCTTGTGGAGAATGCCAGCAGCAAAAAGGCGCCGTCGGAAAAATTTATCACCACCTTTTCCCGCTACTATACGCCGGTCGTTGTAGTACTGGCTGTACTGATTGCCGTGATTCCGCCCTTGTTTATGAACGGTGTATGGTCCGAATGGATTAACAGAGGCTTGATTTTCCTGGTTATCTCCTGCCCCTGCGCTCTGGTTGTTTCCATTCCCCTTGGCTTCTTCGGCGGAATCGGCGCCGCATCCAGACGCGGCATTCTGGTAAAAGGCAGCAACTATTTGGAAGCCCTGAACAGTCTGGATACTGTGGTGTTTGACAAAACAGGCACCTTGACCAAGGGTGTTTTTGCGGTCAAAGACATCCGGCCTGCCGGCAGCTATACGGCAGAGCAGCTTCTGGAATTCGCCGCCAAAGCCGAAGCGTTTTCCAATCATCCCATCGCGCTTTCAATCCTAAAAACCTATGGTGAGCCGGTTGCGAAAGAAACTCTGCAGAATTACGAAGAAATATCCGGACATGGTATCCGGGTCACCGCGGCTGGTCAGGAAATCCTTGCCGGCAACGATAAGCTGATGAAGCTTAAAAACATTACTTTTGAGGAAAACACCGAGATCGGTACAAAGGTGTATGTGGCGGTAGACGGAACGTTTGCCGGTTCGATTGTCATCACGGATGAGATTAAACCGGACAGCCGTCAGGCAATTGCCGACCTAAAAGCCAATGGCGTCCGGAAAACCGTCATGCTGACCGGCGACAATGCGCAAATCGGCGAAGCCATCGCCAGGGAACTAAAACTGGATGCAGTACATGCCCAACTGCTGCCGCATCAAAAAGTGGAACAGTTGGAATTGCTGGACCAAGAAAAAACAGCGGGCGGCAAGCTTGCTTTCGTTGGTGACGGCATAAACGATGCGCCGGTGTTGGCGCGAGCGGATATCGGCATCGCAATGGGCGGACTTGGTTCCGATGCGGCTATTGAAGCCGCAGATGTGGTATTGATGACCGATGAACCGTCAAAACTGGTACATGCGATCAAGATCGCCCGCAGGACCAAACGTATCGTCTGGCAGAACATTATTCTGGCGTTAGGAGTCAAAGGCCTCTTCCTGGTGCTTGGCGCGTTTGGTTTTGCGACCATGTGGGAAGCTGTCTTCGCAGACGTTGGCGTATCGCTCATCGCTATTCTAAACGCCATGCGTGTCCTGAAAACCCCGGAATAATATCGAAAAGCGCAAATTTCCATAAAAATACCTTGTGCTTCCTTCACGGGAGCACAAGGTATTTTATTCTGTGTTATCTATTATTCTTTGCCCCTGCGATCAGACGGGCAGTTGGAAGCAGAACAATCGCACCCGCAGCCAGTCTTGCCATTCTTTTTATTTCTGACTACCGTAATCACCGCAGCGGCAACAGCAGCGGCGAAAACCACGGAAATAATTATATTGGCCAGATTCTGTTCAATCCATGAAATCATAGACGCTCCTCCTCTTCCCGGGCTGTATTAAACGCTGACAGCCGTTTTGGTATCTTTGGGTTTTCTTGGGGCCGGCATAGGACGGAACAGCATATACAGCATAAATGCCAATATCGCTGATGCCGCCACAGTGCCGGGGCCGAAGGCGGCCACACCTGTCAATACGCTGCCGAACTGATAAACCATAAGGGCCACGCAATAGGAAAAGATGTTTTGATACAGTAAGGCGAAGATTAACCATTTGCGGTTATTCATCTCGCGGGTGAGCGTGCTGATTGCCGCAATGCACGGGGAATCCAGCAGGTTAAATAGAAGGAACGCAACGGCCGCAACCGGGTTGGGGAACATGGCCGCTACCGCAGTCCAGAGCGAAACGTCGCCTTCGCCGGAGTCGGCGAGACCGGTCAGGACTGCCATTGTGGCTACAATGCCTTCCTTAGCCACAAATCCGGAAAGGGATGAAGCCACAGCCTGCCAATTGCCGAAACCCAGCGGGACAAACAATGGGGCAAGAAAACCGCCGATTGCAGAAATCAGGCTGTCTTCCGTCTCCGCCATGCCAAAGGAACCGTTTTCAAAGCCGAAGGAGGCGAGAAACCACATGACCACACAAGCCAGGAAAAGTACGGTACCGGCTTTTTTAACAAAACTCCAGACACGCTCCCAGCTATGAAGCAGAATGCTCTTCATGCTTGGCATCCGATACTGTGGCAGTTCCATAACAAAGGGGGCGGGATCACCGGCGAACATACTCGTCTTTTTAAGAATAATGCAGGACGTAATAACCGAAGCGATGCCGACAAAATACATCGCTGGGGCCATCCACCAGGCGCCGCCCACAATGACCCCGGCCATCAGCGCAATTACAGGCAGCTTCGCGCCACAGGGGATCATCGTTGTGGTCATCATGGTCATACGGCGGTCTTTTTCGTTTTCTATTGTACGGGTCGACATAATTCCCGGCACGCCGCAACCTGAAGAG
>JBEQCC010000041.1:6886-10366 GCA_041639455.1 Pelosinus sp.
GCGGAAGAAAGCTTTTGCCGGACAGACCAAAACGCCGGAATATTCTATCCATGATAAAGGCTACACGCGCCATATAACCGCAGTCCTCCAGAAAGGAAAGGAGCAAAAATAAAACAGCCATCTGCGGTGCAAAGCCAAGAGGCGCGGCAAGACCGCCTATGATACCGTCGACCACCAGCGAAACAAGTACTGCAGACGCTCCGGCCGAGGTCAGGAAATCCGCAACTGCCGGCTGAATCCACTCGGCAAACAGGACATCATTGGTAAAATCTGTGACAAATGAGCCGATTGAGGTTACCGCAATATAGTATACGGCAATCATAACCAAAGCGAAGAATGGCAGCGCGATCCAGCGGTTGGTTACTACCCTGTCGATTTTGTCGGAGCTTGAGAGCTTTTCGGTGTTCTTTTTCTTATAACACTCTTTGATAACTGACGCGATATAACTATACCGTTCATTGGTAATGATGCTTTCCGCATCATCATCCAGTTCCTGCTCCGCTGCCTTAATATCCTTCTCTATGTGTTCGAGCACCGTTTTAGTCAGTTTTAGCTGCGCCAGCACCTCAGAGTCCCGCTCGAAGATTTTAATTGCATACCAGCGCTGCCGTTCCTGCGGCATGTTATGTACTGCGGCTTCCTCAATATGGGCAAGCGCATGTTCGACAACGCCGTTAAAGCAATGCCCCGGCGCTGTCTTGGCAGACGATGCGGCCTTTATCGCCGCTTCCGCCGCCTCGGCAATACCGTGGACTTTCAAAGCCGAAATTTCGACGACCTGGCAGCCAAGTTTACGCGACAGTTTGTCAACGTCGATTTCATCGCCGTTATTCTTGACGGCATCCATCATATTGATGGCTACGACCACGGGAATGCCCAGCTCGGTAAGCTGCGTGGTAAGATAGAGATTGCGTTCCAGATTCGTGCCGTCTACGATGTTGAGGATAACGTCAGGCCGCTCGCCCAGCAAATAGTTTCTTGCAACAACTTCCTCCAACGTATAGGGGGAAAGCGAATAAATGCCCGGCAAATCCACGATGACAACATTATCATGTTTTTTTAATTTGCCTTCCTTTTTCTCCACCGTAACCCCGGGCCAATTGCCAACATACTGGCGGGAACCAGTCAGCGCATTAAACAGAGTGGTTTTGCCACTGTTTGGGTTGCCCGCAAGGGCAATTCTCATTTCCATATCTTCATTCCCTTCTTTCATAGTTAGCAGTTGCTAACCGCTATAAGCAAACAGGGAAGTTCCCCATTTGCTGATGTCACATCCATCACTGAGCTTGGCTATTCCACTTCTATCATTTCCGCTTCCGCTTTACGGATGGACAGTTCATACCCGCGAACATTCACTTCCATAGGATCGCCAAGCGGAGCAACTTTACGTATATATACCTCAGTGCCTTTGGTGATGCCCATATCCATGATGCGCCGTTTGACTGCGCCCACACCATGCAGCTTAACAACTTTAGCGGTTTCACCCACACCGGACTCTTTTAGCGTTTTCATCTATGTATCCTCCCTTTCTTAATTTTAATAGACCATAATTTTTTGTGCCATTTCTTTGCTTATGGCAACACGGGATTCTTTTACATTGACAATCAGGTTGCCTCCGATAGTGGAAATTACAATCACACCACCCCCGGCGACAAACCCGAGACTTTCAAGATGTTTTTTGACGCCGGGATTTCCGCCGACTTTTCTTATCCGGATTTCTTTACCTGTATCTGCAAGTGTCAATGGCATCAAGAAGCATCCTTCCTTTATCAAGTTAGCGTTTGCTAACTCTGTTGTACAAATTCTAGTTAGCACTTGCTAACCTGGATTTATACTAGCCTATTTTATTTTGTTTGTCAATGCACGATTGATAAAATTTACATGCTCATATCCATTCTTTTTTTCGCTTCGCTCAAGGCACAAATCTGCAAGGATTTCCAGAGCTGGCTGCTACATCAAGCCGCTTTTTGGTACAGTAGGCCACCGCTGTCGTCCCTATGGTGACACTATGGCAACAGGCCAGCAACGTCAACCTTGTTTTTTTTATCATTTAGTGCTACTATAACGTAAACAAACTGAAAGGGAGTTTTTCTGATGCATTTGCTTGAATCCGGCGAGATGTATCTTGAGACCATATTGATATTGTCCAAGCACTGTCCCACTATACGGTCAATTGACGTTGGCGAATATATGGGTTTTACCAAACCAAGCGTAAGCCGTGCAATCGGGCTTTTGAAAAAAGGCGGTTATGTTGTGGCCGACGCCGAGGGGTACCTATATTTAACAGATACAGGGAAAGAAATTGCGGAAAAGATATATGAGCGTCATACCCTTTTGACTAATTTTCTTATTAGTCTTGGTGTAGATAAAGAAACCGCGTCTGCCGATGCCTGTAAAATTGAGCACCGAATAAGCGACCAAACCTTTGAGGCTATTAAAAGGTTTGGGGATAAAAATCAGCCGCCGTCTTTTGTAGGATGAAATGCCGCTGGCAAGTAGACGAACAAAAAAAATTGAACAGTCTTGATTCGAAAATTCCATCCATAATCTGCTCCCTTATGGTAGACAGTCGACATAATAAAACCGTCTGCCACAAGGGAGCAAATTGTTTTTAGGATAAAAAGCATCAATCCGACGACCCTGCAAGCAACATATGCGTGGACGAAGCTACAGCAATAACGCAAGAAGTAGTGCAAGTGATCATAGAAAACTAAGAAACGCTCTACGTAATATAATGAGCGTTATTTTGTTTTCTCTTGACTTTTTCACCAAATTTTTATAGCATTATAACATATGAACATATATTCATATGTAGAATATTATAAAGATAGAGGAGGTGCTTATGCTGGCTATCAACGTACCTAGACGATTTATGTACCCAATCCTGCGGGCATCAGGATAAAGTATTGCCATATTAACCATGATTATGAATAGGAAGTGAAAAAAATATGTCATACAAAAAACCATCAGGAAATAAAGCGTCTGCGAAAGACACCTGCCACAGCGGCTGCTGCTCACCGGAACCCGAGCAACCGGCCACCCAGGTGCCAGCCGAATCTTGTGGCTGCTGCCCGCCAAATTCAGCCGCGGCGGCCGAGCCTGGTTGCAGCTGCTGCTCAGAAGAGGCAGCCCTGCCGGCAGTTGAACCCGATTGTGATTGTTGCTCCGGCTCTTCGGCAATTGCTGCCCCAGCTGACGAAGCCTGCGACTGCTGCCATCCGACCGAGTCCCAGCAGCATATTTCCCAAACAGCCGCCGCTTCCACAACCAGTACCTTCTCGGTGGATGGCATGGACTGCGCCGACTGCGCCGCGAAGCTGGAAAAAGGAATAAGCAAACTGGCAGGAGTACTCAGTGCCAATGTTAACTTTGCCACCGCCAAACTAAAGGTTACCTATGATCAAAGCAGTCTCCAGCCGCCGGAAATTGAAAAAGCAGTCAAAGGCTTTGGTTATCAGGCTGCTCTCATTCCCGCCGCCG
>JBEQCC010000042.1:0-10328 GCA_041639455.1 Pelosinus sp.
ATTTTTTTAGACTTTCTAACATAGCAGTTTTTAATTTTATGGGTTATAAAGAAGGCACAAATATCATAAAATCCTTTCGTTTTACATATTTTGTGTAAAACAAAAACATTTTTAGCGACTTTTTATTTATATAATTTTACCAATGCTTCGGCACATCGTTCGCCATCCATGGCTGCCGAGACAATACCACCCGCATAACCTGCTCCTTCGCCACATGGAAAAAGCCGAGCCGTTTCAGGGTGTTCAAAAGTTTCGGGGTTACGCGGCACTCGTACGGGCGACGAAGTTCGGCTTTCCGCTCCAATCAATTGTCCTTCGTTGGTTGCAAATCCTCGTATGCGTTTTCCAAATTGAGCAATTCCTTCATGAAGAGGTTGAGCAATAAAATCGGGCAACGCATCTCGCATATCAACCGACCGTAAACCTGGCTGGTAAGAAGTTTCATTGAGCGAAATTGATATTTTTGAAGCCAAAAAGTCGCCCATACGCTGTGCTGGTGCTACCTGCGAATCTACAACTTCTTGAATCATGCCTTTTTTCCACATACGTTTTTCAACACTTTTTTGCAGTTCTAGTGCTGCCAATGGCCCAAAGTGTTCATATTTTTTCCAGTCGGGTTCGTTCATGGCAACCACCATGCCCGAGTTCGCAAAGCGAGAGTCACGCCGTGAGGGCGACATTCCGTTGACTACCAATTCGCCTGGGGCAGTTGCCGAAGGAACAATAAAACCACCTGGACACATGCAAAAAGAATAGGCCGTACGACCAGTGTCTTTTGCATGATAGACAAGGGCATAATCCGCTGCCTTTAGCTGCGGGTGTCCTGCCGATATGCCATATTGAGATGTGTCAATCACTTCTTGGGGATGTTCAATTCGTACTCCCATGGAGAAGGCTTTAGCCTCCATGGTCACTCCTTGCCGATACAACATCTCATAGGTATCACGGGCGCTGTGTCCAATAGCAAATAAGGCTGCGCAGCAAGGTATGTAAGTAGTCCCATTGACAACGATACCCTTCAGCTGTCCTTCTGCTACATCAATATCGGTAACCTTGGATTCAAATTCCACTCGTCCACCTAAAGCAATAATCTCTTGCCTGATGGATTTTACAATTTCCCGCAGTTTGTCTGTACCAATATGGGGCTTATGCAAATAGGTAATTTCTTCCGGTGCTCCTGCCTTAATCAGAATATCCAGAATGTGGCCCATGAGAGGATCATTGACGCGAGTGGTCAACTTACCATCAGAAAAAGTGCCTGCCCCCCCTTCGCCAAACTGCACATTAGAAATGGGATCAAACTGCCCCGTCTGCCAGAACGTACTTACATCCCGGGTTCGCTGCTCGATATTTCGTCCCCGTTCTAATAGAATGGGCTTATAACCATGCTGCGCCAAGGTTAAGGCTGCCAGCATTCCAGCAGGTCCAAAACCAATGACAACCGGGGGGTGCTCTAATGTATTCTGCCCTTTTACAATCACTTCTGGCACATATTCTTTGGTCACAGAGATATCTTTATCACCTTTTAAACGCGACAGCACTTGCCCTTCGGGTATTGCAACCTTCACATCCAGGGTGTAAACAAAACTAATATTACTTTTTCGACGAGCATCTAAAGCCCGACGTACAATGACCACCTCAAGCACAGCTTGGGGTGGTATTTTAAGCCTTTTTGCTGCCAACATATTTAAGGATGTCTCATTGTCTAGCAGCACCCGCATATTAATGATCCGTAACAACGATTTTCGCTCCTTCGCATTGCCATATTTCTATCATTGCTGTTTGATTACAGTAATATTCACTTTTATAGTGTTTTTACTATAGGTAACACCTTCTCGTACCTGCAGTTTTCCTTCCACTTCCACATCTTTATCAATTCCATCCAAGCTAATCGGTTCGGTATAAACTGCATCAATTTTGTCTATGATTTGGCGGTTACCGCTGACTTCTATTTTATTGGGGTTCGTAAGAATTTGCTTTAGCGCAACATCTTTCGCTAACTGTCCTGTGATATTCGGTTTAATATCAACGGTCTTTTTAACGACACTCGGAATAAAGAATAAAGAAACATACATACTATTGGGCTTCATTTGCAGGCCTTCTTCTATGCCCTTACCATTGTGATCTAGCAACTTCAAGGGAACCCCTAAAGTGAAATCCGCACTTTTTCCTGCCACGTCCACATAGGCTACGGCTTTAGCCACCGTCTCTAATAGACCTTTGGGTCCCACCACAACGACATTCTGAGAGCTGTAGGTTATTTTGTCTACGATGATATCAGCAGGTGGTGCGCCGCTTAATTTCACTTCCACGGGAACCTGCCGGCTGACAATGCTGTCTAAGCGAAAAGTAATAGGATCAGGGCTGACTTCCACCACTTCAATACTCGTGGGAATCGTGGTAAGCGCTTTGGCGGTATTAACGCCTTCTGATAAACCTTTTAAATCAACGTATGTCTTAATATCTTGTTTCGCAAGTCCGGCAATAACCGTCCTTGGACCTCGCACTCTGATTCGAATCGAATCAGGAATATCCACTGCTACAACAGTACTGGAAAGATTACGCACTTCCAGAGGAATTTCCATATTAATTTCTACTGGAGGATTTTGTTCATTCATTACGAAAATCCATAAAATAATTGCACAAATGAGTGCTATGATTTTTGCTGTCATATTTTTCTTTGGAAGTCTATCCATTATGAATACTGCCTCCAGTTCAAGAAGTTGCCGAAAGTGTGGTTTTTACTGGTAAACAACGGACGTATTTTTTCTTTTAGTGACTCTGCATCCAAATCTCTTACCAATCTCCCACCCCGGGCTAAGGAAATAATGCCTGTTTCTTCGCTCACAATTACCACTGCAGCATCTGACTGCTCCGTAATACCAATCGCAGCCCTGTGTCTTGTACCCAATTCTTTATTCAAACTTCGATCTTCCGTCAATGGCAGTAAACAGCCTGCTGCCATAATTCGACTTCCCCTTAAGATGGCTGCCCCATCATGCATAGGGGTATTGGGAATAAAAATATTAATTAAAAACTCATTGGAAACAAGACCATCTACTTTGATTCCGGTTTCAATATAATCACTAAGACCGGTTTCTCGCTCTAGTACAATAAGAGCGCCAATTTTATTTTTAGCTAGCACAGCTACAGCTTTTCCTAGTTCCTCTAATAGACTTTCTTGTTCCTGTTCATCTAAGAATACACTTTTCTTGAATAAGTTTCCTCGACCCAGTTGTTCTAAGGCACGTCTAAGCTCTGGCTGAAAAACAATCGGCAAAGCTACCAAAACGACTGTCATGGTTTTGTTTAATAACCAGTTGATCACATTCAATCCCAGCCATTTACTGATAACGGTGGCAATTAATAGGACAATCAGCCCTTTGAGTAAAGCCAGGGCTCTTGTGTCACGGATCATGACATACAGCTTATACAAAACAAAAGCCACTATGACCATGTCCAGAAGATCTAATAAACTAATCGTAGAGATAATTCCTTGAATTTGTAGCAACATACGCCAAACTCCTCATCATAATCGTAAGAATAATAACAATAAATATTAATTTATTCTACCCAATATTACGGAAAACCTTTAATATTTTCCCTTATAAATAAAAAAATAATACCTCCGGGTGTCAGAGGTATTATTGGGGACATTTTTTTAATTTTTAATCTATAATTTTGTTACTTCATCAACCCAGCCTAAGGTATCTTCCACTTTACCATATTGTATGTCTGTCACGGTGTCAAATAACTTTTTGGCAAAGTCTCCTGTCTGATTCTGATTAATCGTAATCTTTTTACCTCTCCAGGACAACTCTCCGACAGGAGAAATAACAGCTGCTGTTCCTGTACCAAAGACTTCTTCCAGCTGCCCTTTCTCATGGGCTGCAAAGACTTCTTCCACCGAAATACGACGTTCTGAAACTTTTACACCCCATGCTTTCGCCAATTCTAAAACGGTTCTTCTTGTCATGCCGCCTAAAATGCTGCCGACTAAATCAGGAGTAATCAATTCTCCGTTGATTTTGAAGAAAATATTCATAGTGCCGACTTCTTCAATGTATTTACGTTCTACAGCATCAAGCCACAATACTTGAGCAAAGCCTTCTTTTTTAGCTTCTTCCTGCGCCCTTAAGCTCATCGCATAATTGGCAGGAGTTTTTGCTTCTCCTAAACCGCCTAAGGTAGCACGTACGTATTTGTCTTCCACTTTAATGCTTACAGGATTAAACCCGGCAGCGTAGTATGCACCTACTGGTGATAATAAGATAAATAATTTATAGGTATCCGATACTTTTACCCCTACATACGGATCGGTGGCAATAATAAAAGGTCTGATATATAAAGCTGTACCTACTTTTGTTGGTACCCATGCTTTATCTACTTCAATTACCTTTTTTAAACCTTCGGCCACCACATCTATATCAATATTTGGAATACACAGAGCATCTGCAGAACGGTTGAACCGTGCTAAATAATCTTTCGTGCGGAAAATAATAATCCGATCATCTTTTGTACGAAATGCTTTCATTCCTTCGAAAATTGCTTGCCCATAATGAAAAACCATTGCCGCCGGTAAAACAGAATACTCATTATAAGGAATAACTGCCGGATTGTGCCACCCATTTTTAGGATCATAATCCATGGTAAACATATGATCGGTAAAATATTTGCCAAACCCTAGCTGTTCCTCAGGCGGCATTGTCCCAAGTGTATTGCTTTTTGTAAATGCGATTTCAGTCATAGTAGAGTGCCTCCTTATCATTTAAGAAAAAACGCTGGCAGTCCTTTTCACCACAAAAGCGCATAGGATTCCAGCATACTCTGCGCCTTTGCAGTTTCATTATTCTTCGGTGCAAAACTAAAATATTTATTACAAAGAAGAAATATCTCACAAACATCAATTTTCTAATGCAACAGGCAGCCCCTTAGTCGTCTTAATGGAATTAGAAAACCGCTGCTTTCTTATTCCAAAAACACTTTACAGAGCCTGCTACATTGCTCGAATTTATGGTTATTATATATTGCCTTTTGTATACATGTCAAGTATACGTTGTTGCTTCGTCAAGATATTGTGAGCTACCGTAAATTGCTGTTTTACTCCAGTGGACGAAGTTCCACCATAAGAATTCCGAGCATCTACACAAGTTTCCACTTTTATGGCTTCGAGGATATCATTTTCAAACAGAGGGGAAAATTCTTTAAATTCAGCTAAGGATAGATCCATCAGCCACTTATTAGCACCCAGGCAATAGGCCACTGACTTTCCTACGACTTCATGAGCCTGGCGGAAAGGCAAGCCTTTTTTCACCAGATAATCGGCCATATCCGTTGCATTTGAAAAATCGTTGCGAACTGCCGAGCCCATAACATCTTTATTGACTTTCATTGCTCTTAGCATGGAGGCGTAAACACTTAAGCTAAATTTTAAGGTATCAATGGTGTCAAACATACCCTCTTTGTCTTCCTGCAAGTCCTTATTATAGGCCAATGGAAGTCCTTTGGCTGTAGTCAGTAAGGCCATTAAATGACCAAAAACCCGCCCTGTTTTCCCACGAACCAATTCCGCCACATCAGGATTCTTCTTCTGAGGCATAATGCTAGAGCCGGTACAATGACTGTCATCTAATTCAATAAAGGAAAACTCTGTAGAAGACCATAGAATAATCTCTTCACTGATTCGGCTGAGGTGCATCATAAGAATAGAAGCAAAGGATAAGAATTCTAAAATATAGTCTCGATCACTCACTGCATCCATACTATTTTCATATACCTGACTAAAATTAAGCTGCTCTGCCACAAAGTGTCTGTCAATGGGAAAAGTAGTACCAGCCAACGCTCCTGCTCCTAATGGAAGAATGTCTGTTCCTTCCCATACACCTTTTAGGCGTCTAAAGTCACGGGTTAACATGGAAAAGTACGCCATCATATGATGAGAGAACAAAATAGGCTGTGCCCTTTGCAAGTGAGTATAGCCAGGCATAACCACACCTTGATATTTTTGCGCCACTTCCACAATGGCCTGCTGCAAATCCTGCAGCAAGGTACCGATCGCCGCAATTTCATGTTTTAAATACATATGAGTATCTAAGGCAACTTGGTCATTACGACTGCGAGCGGTATGAAGTTTTCCTCCCACCGATCCGATGCGTTCCGTTAAGCGCTTCTCTATATTCATATGTATGTCTTCCAAGGATATTTCAAAACTAAAATTATCAGTTTCAATATCTGCTAGTATAGTTTTGAGTCCTTCAATAATGGTATCTGCTTCTTCCTTGGCAATAATGCCGCACTTGGCCAGCATCGCGGCATGAGCAATGCTCCCTGCAATATCTTCTGCATACATGCGCTTATCAAAAGAAATGGAGGAGGTAAATTCCTCCACCATTACATCTGTATTTTTGGCAAATCTACCGCCCCATAACTTACTCATTTCTTTTCCGCCTCTTTCAGCATTAATGCTCTGACCTTTAACGGCAAGCCGAAAAGGTTAATAAAGCCTTCTGCATCTTTTTGGTTGTACACTTCATCACGGCCAAAGGTTACAAATCCTTCATGGTATAAAGAGTATGGAGATTTAGATCCGGCACTCATAATATTACCTTTGTATAATTTCAAACGAACTGTACCGGTCACCGTCTGCTGCGTGGAATCAACAAATGCATCCAAGGCTTCTTTTAATGGAGAAAACCACATGCCATCATATACAAGTTCTGCATAACGGATTGCGACTTGTTCTTTATAATGCATCGTTGCCCGATCCAAGGTCAAATATTCTAATTCCCGATGGGCATAGTACAAAATAGATCCGCCTGGATTTTCATATACGCCGCGAGATTTCATGCCTACCAAACGATTCTCTACGATATCAGTAATCCCGATACCATGCTGGGCACCAAGAATATTTAATTTCTCTAATAGTGCTACGGCGCCAAGTTTTTCACCATCAACGGCTACCGGAATACCTTTCTCAAAGCAGATGTCTACATAAACGGCTTTATCCGGTGCATTCTCAGGAGATTTTGATACCAGATATACATCATCCATTGGTTCATTTGCTGGATTTTCTAAATCTGCACCTTCATGACTTAAATGCCAGATATTACGATCCATACTGTACGGACGGCTTTTTGCTACTGGAATGGTAATGTTGTGTTTTTCAGCATAATCAAAGGCATCTTCACGGGAACGAATATCCCAAAGTCTCCAAGGAGCAATAATTTTCAAATGCGGTGCTAATGCTTTTACGGTAAGTTCAAAACGTACTTGGTCGTTACCTTTACCTGTCGCACCATGGGCGATGGCATCTGCCCCTTCTTTTTCCGCAATAGCGACTAAGGCTTTCGCAATAATCGGTCTCGCAAAAGAAGTTCCTAACAAATATTTTCCTTCATATACAGCGCCAGCCTTCAAAGTAGGCCAAACATAGCTTTCCACAAACTCTTGTTTTAAATCTTCGATATATACCTTACTGGCTCCAGATTTGAGGGCCTTATCGTGTACAGGTGCTAATTCATCCCCTTGACCGACATCCGCACACATAGCAATTACTTCACAGTTATAGTTTTCTTTCAGCCACGGAATAATAACCGAGGTATCCAATCCTCCGGAATAGGCCAACACTACTTTTTTGATTTCACTCATCTTTGTAATCCTCCTTATGTAACATTTTCTATTTTCCCATTAATAAAACCATAATTGCTTTTTGTACATGCAAACGATTTTCTGCCTGATCGAAGACAACAGATTGTTTGCTTTCCAGAACTTCTTCCGTAATTTCTTCCCCTCTGTGGGCTGGCAGGCAGTGTAAAACGATGGCATCTTTTTTTGCAACATTCATTACATTGTGATTGATCTGATAATTGACAAATACTTCTCGTCTGTCTTCTTGTTCGATCTCCTTACCCATACTAGCCCATACATCAGTATACAGTACATCTGCATCTTTAGAGGCTTCAAGAGGATCTTCACATAGTACAATCTTACTGCCAGTCGCCGCTGCAACGGTTAAAGCCTCGGCTACAATAGCAGCATCTGGTTCATAACCTTTTGGAGTAGCAATGGAAATATCCATCCCCACTTTGACACAAGCCTGCAATAAGGAATTTACCATGTTATTGCCATCACCAATATAAACCATCTTTAACCCTTGCAGCGTTCCTTTATGTTCTAAGACCGTGAATATATCTGTTAACGCTTGGCAAGGATGCATCAAATCTGTGAGAGCATTAATCACTGGTATCGTAGCAAACTGCGCCAGTTCGATCACTTCATCATGGGAAAAAGTGCGAATCATGATACCATCTACATACCGTGATAATACACGGGCAGTATCTTTGACAGGTTCCCCTCGGCCAATTTGCATATCACTGGCATTCAAAAATAACGCTGCACCGCCTAGCTGCCACATACCTACTTCAAAAGAGACTCTGGTACGGGTCGATGCTTTTTGAAAGATCATTCCCAGCGTTTTTCCTTTTAGCAAATGATGTTGTTCACCGTTTTTCAACTGTGTTTTTAGCGTTTTAGCCAAGTCCAAGATGTCATTGATTTCTTTTGTCGACAAATCATGAATAGATAATAAATCCTTCACCTCTATACCCACAACAATAACCCCCATACTATAGTTATATCATCCTTGCAATATAACTTATTCTTATATTTCAGCCAGCACTGCATCCAGCACTGCCAATACTTCATCCACATGAGCACGCCCAATGATAAGCGGTGGAACAAATCGTAATACATCACCTGCGGTGCAGTTGATAATCACACCTTTTGCCAAACAAGCATTTACAATATCTCTGCCGGGAAGAGTTAATTGCGCCCCGAGCATCAGTCCTTTGCCCCGTACCTGGGTAATCAGCTTAGGATATTTCCCTTGTAAAACGAGTAAGCCTTTTTCAAAATAATTTCCTATTTCTTTGGCATTTGCCAGCAATCCTTCTTCCTCAATCGCCACGAGTACAGCATTCGCAGCCGCACAAGCCAGTGGATTACCGCCAAAGGTGGAACCATGGTCACCGCTGGTAAAAACAGAAGCTACTTTATCACTGGCAATAAACGCACCAATAGGCACGCCGCCACCTAACCCTTTTGCTAATGTGACGATATCAGGGACAATGCCATATTGCTCATAAGCAAACATCGTACCAGTACGTCCCATACCTGTTTGGATTTCATCGAGTATAAGCAGTACTTCCTTTTCATCACACAACTGGCGTACTTGCTGTAAATATGTTTCATCCGGCATGTTGATTCCGCCCTCCCCTTGAATGGGTTCAAGAAGAATCGCACACGTTTTGTCCGTTACAGCAGCTTTAAGAGCCTCTATATCGTTAAAAGGCACATAGCTAAAGCCACCAGGCAAAGGTTCGTACCCTTTCTGGTATTTAGGCTGGGCAGTGGCAGTAAGAGTCGCTAAGGTTCGTCCATGAAAACAATGCTGAGCACTAATAATCTCGATTTTATCTGGATTTATTTTTTTTGCATACTTGCGAGCTAGTTTTATGGCGCCTTCATTGGCCTCAGCACCGCTGTTTGCCATAAATACTTTCCCCAGACCACTGACTTTTGCTAAGCTTTTCACCAATTTTGCCTGCACTTCTGTGTAATATAAATTGGAGCAATGAATCAATTTACCAGCCTGCTGGCTAATGGCTGCCACTAAGGCAGGGTGCCCGTGGCCCAGTACATTTACTGCAATCCCAGCTAGAAAATCCAAGTACTTCTTACCGTCATTATCATACACATACGGACCTTCCCCATGTGATAATGCAATGCTGTAGCGGGCAAATACCGGCATGTAATTATCATCAACGGTTTGAATAATCTCTTGTGTTTTCATATCGTTACGCCCTCCTTCATGTCAAACTTTATATTTTTAAGACTTTCTTACTTTACAACCTGTGTACCGATACCTTGAGAAGTGAATATTTCAAGCAATATGGAATGAGGCTGTCTTCCGTCAATAATATGTGTTTTTCCAGTGCCGCCCTGCAACGCTTTGATGCATGTTTCTACCTTAGGAATCATGCCGCCTCCGATACTTCCTTGTGCGATCATCTGCTGGGCTTCCTCAAGAGATAAGGTGGAAATAAAGGAGCTTTTATCTTGATAATCGCGGTAAATCCCTTCTACATCCGTTAACATGATTAGTTTTTCCGCCCCCAGAGCACCTGCGACTTCACCCGCCACATAATCGGCATTAATGTTGTAGCTTTCACCGTTTTTCCCTACTCCAATGGGCGCAATGACAGGAATGTAACCGCTGTCGATCAGGGTATTGAGTATGTTGGTATTGATTGATTCTACTTCTCCCACAA
>JBEQCC010000043.1:0-4569 GCA_041639455.1 Pelosinus sp.
GCTGATGCACCTACTTTGCTAGCATCTAGTTTTGCGTTAGAAGCTAGTTCAACACCTGTAGCTCTTGGACTCCAGCTCGATAACAATTCCTCTGTGTCATCCCCACTAAGCAAGCTTAAAGCAAACTGATCTGCTGCACGCTCTTGTTGATCAGCGGAGCTGTTACTTTGAAAAGTTGCTTCACGCTTTAGATCAACGTCAATAATTGACGAACCCTCTGTCAAATGCCCCAAACAATAATGGCCAATCTCATGTGCCAAAATAAAACTCAACCATGCTTTCGAATCATTTTTTCTAGAAATAATAATTGCGGGTCTATGATTGACTTTAAATATGGCACCGTCCATTCTTCTTACGCCAATAGGTAGGTTTGGCAATGGAATTACGGGGATGCCATGATTCCAGCAATAATCCACTAAGCTATCAAAGTCGATGATGCCTTTATTTTGTGATTGAATAGTTGATCTAATTTTAGCGGGGTCATTCTGTGTAAATGTAAAATCTTTATCCATCGCCGCAATGACAGACTCGGCTAGTGCTGCAGCAATCATTGTTCCGGCTTTATAGTTGTCGTTACTTACCGATGAGCGATGTTTATATGCAATGCTGCTAACACTTCCGATTGGCACGATAAACCCAGACGCTAAAGACTTTGCATCAAGACTTAAACGACGTGATAAAAGCGCAATGAGCTCCCATGTGCCAGTTTCAGATTTTGCTATTGAGTCATCCCACCAGTCAGGAAGCAAAATACGGATTTGACTCTTCTTTAAACCTATTTGGCTTAAAGTTTTATATATTTGCTGTGGTCCAATAGTTGTCATGTGGTCTCCTGACTTTTCATTTGGCGACTTTTGCACTATTCACATGGGCTGTACATTCTATCATTCGTACTATCAACTCAATAGTTTCGTCACGGCCATCCCATACTTTGTTAATTGCTTTTATAATTCTTGGGTCAGTATGTGCCTCAAGCAATTTCGGTTTGTATGTTATTCCAGCATATTCGCATAATTTATAAAGATCATTACTTGGTTTTTTGGTGAAGCCAGACAGTATTTTTGACACTTGCGGTTGGCTAATTCCAGTGTCTAAAGCAGCTTTCGTGTAAGTAATGCCATTTAGCTCCAGATAAGCGTTAATCTTCTCAACAGCAAGCTTAACCAGGGGGTTTCTTGGTATCATATATTTTGGCATAATGGAATAATACATGATATAATATTTATATGAAAGTTAATGACCCTATTTTGATTGGCGAGAAAGAGCTTAGATTAGCGCTTAAGGCTTACTTAACCTCGAGCTTAAGCGAATCAGATATGATTATTGAAGAGTTCGGAATAGAAAATGGTGCTGCGCGAATCGATTTAGCAGTGATATCAAACAGAATTGCTGGCTATGAGATTAAAAGTGATTTTGATAATGCGTTAAGACTGGTCAATCAAATTCACTCTTATAATCGCGTGTTTGATCAAATTTCAATTGTTACTGGATCAAAGTCAGCTTTATCAATCGAGTATTTACTACCATCATGGTGGGGCGTTATTCGAGCATTACGCACTGAAGATGGTAGAGTTCAACTTAGTGAAATTAGGCCTCCAATAGTAAATGCTAATAGAGATATTTACAGCCTGCTTACGCTTTTTAAACGTGAAGAACTAAATGCAATTGCTACTAAATATTTTGTAGCTGCAAAGACTATTAGAGGCCCTAAGAGTGGCCTGATTGATACATTAGCCAATCTTTTAACTTTAGATGATGTTAATCAGGAAGCGACGTTCGCTCTCAAATCCCGAGTAGCGCCCTTAATTGCCGCGTAGTAAATGCAATATGATGACTGGTAGCATCCCTACGCCAAGTCATATAATTGCCTGAAGTCGCCCCAGGTAGCGAGTGCTGAAAATATCGCCCATCGCCAAAGCTAAAATGCTGACCAGAGTAGTCAGCATGCGCAACCAATAACTTACACAGTGGATTATATTGTCCCATTCCATGTGTTTTAGACCCTCCAGCTTTGAGAAGAAGCCAGTCCATATCTCGCGTATACCTAATTTGTACAGACGGATTCATTTTTGTAGGATCCAGCCCCTCTAATGGGATGGGATTGGTCACTGCATAATCACCAAAAACAATATCGGGATAACTGCCTGACTGTAATATTTTATATGTATGGTAGTCAGTTCTAGCAATACTGGAGTTACCCTGCGCAATCCCTGCAAGCGACATTGGAAAAGCACCACCTGCCAAAATAACTTTTGTAGTGTTCGAATTGGCCAAAGCAACCTGTATTAGAGGCTCTACTTCTGACACATTAGCGGCTGCAGATGAGCCGACTATATTGTACATATCCAGTAGAACATGAATGTTAATTGCGCTAGTTCCTAATGCGGTCCTTAATGCATTAATCAACTCATCAATCTGTAATGGCAGTAGCGTACCTACACGTATACGCATAACCACCTGGTCAAATTTATCTAATTTCAGAAACTCAGCCGGCTCTGATAAAACCATACCTGGGTGTATCACTGGAACTGCATTTACACCCGATGCTTTGAGGAGCAGTACGGTTGTAATCATTAGTTTCGTTTGTGATGAATATTCGGGTGCCATTAATAGAGTATCAATTGCAACCGGAGCTTTGTTAAAGCCAGCTTTAAAGAGCTTATCGGCGTTTCTTGATTGTTCCGCTTTGAAAGAATCTTTGAAGCTAGCATCTGGAATATTTTTGAATGGAAGGAACTCTACCAACGGCATGATCTTTGATCGGTCAACTGGATCAAGTTCTTTCAGGGTGGTTTGTTCGCCTTGCTTCCACTTAAGTACGGGCATATAGCAAAATGTCATTTTTTATTCCTAATTTATTATTAACAATTAAACGAAATTGAGTCGGGGTGGATTAGCAAAAAAGCTGAACCAAAATATTTAATGAATCCAACTCATAATTTAGATTATTTCTGCTGCACTGGGTAAACTATCAATTGCCAAGAAATTTTGCCATTTGCAGGTTTATGCTGACTATGGTTTTGTGGAGGTAATGTATGACCCCCAGCGATAGCAATTTCATCGCCACATGATGTACACCTATAAATCCCTGGATGTGGTGCTGCTACGCCAGGTGAGTGTGTTGCATCAAATGCCTTATCTTCTGATTTTTTAAGCAGACTTCCATTTTTGTATAAAGCCATGTTCAATCCCCTTAATCAACGACTTTTATTTGATTGTGAAAGCACTGATGCAGCCAATGTTTTTGTAGAAGAACTGTATTTATCACTATTAAGTACTTTAGATGCGATCTCTTCTAATTGAGCGCCAGTTTGTTTGTTGGTATTGGTTTGTGCTATCAAAGATGCTGATAGCGTTTTAGCAACACCGGATGCATTTGGATCGCTTAGCGTAGTTGCAGCCAGATGTGCTACTTTGGCTGATGTTTGTTTACTATTGCTTGTCATCGTATTTCTCCAAAATTAGGTTTGTATAACATGAGGTAAATTCATGTGGTAATTCGCAAACCATTTTGCCTATGACGACATAAGTTTGTAAGAGATATCCGAATAAGTTTTTGCTAATGTACTGAGTTTAGAGACTGAGAGGTAAAGTGATTCTGAATTTAACACCTGCAACTTCATTGTGAGCAGAAATTGTTCCATCCATTCTTGAAATGTAACTTTTAGCTACATATAAACCGATACCATGTAGCTGATTTTCAGAAACACGCTCGGTGGTGAAATAAAGATCAAATATCTTCTGTAACTTATCTTCAGGTATTTTGGGACCGTCATTAAAAATATCTATATTTGCATTATTAGCGTCACAACTTAGAGTGATAGTCAGTGCGCTATTATCGGAACGGTATCGATTGCCGTTGATAAGAATGTTTGTCAAAGCATCTTCTAATGCAGTTGGATCGACACTCACAACAACTCCAGACTGGGGTCCTATAAATGAAACATTAGAAATATTTGCCAGTGGGGAGTTTTTTGCTACAGCAGATAAGAAGGTTCCCAAGTCTAAATGTTCTAAGTTTACTTCTCGGAGAGTCAATGCTGTTTCAGGGCTATCGGCACCAAATAGTTGGGTGACTGCGTTAGTAATACGTTCAATATATCGCCAACTTTCACTAGACTCATTATGTAGACTTCTCAATGCTTGTAGTGGTGACCGTATTTCGTGCCCGATAATTTGTAGGTTAACTTCTCTGTTCCTTACAGTTTCAAACTGCGTTTTCCTTACTACCTCTGCGCGTCTTTCGCGCTCATCCTGTTCTCTTTTTGACTGATCCCTAGTCTCACGTAGTAACTCATTAAATCCTCGCGATAAAGCACCAATCTCATCATTTCTATCGGAGTATGGCAAATCAGTTCTGTCAGTGTTTTGTATAACTAATTGTCTGGAATCCCTAGACAGCTTCCAGATTGGGATAAGTAGTTTGGAGAAGAAAAAACCAGCAAGAATTATAAATCCAATGAATAAAGCAATAATATATAAAGCAGTTTCCCAGATGCTTTTTTCAATAACAGCTCCAGGATGCCTAATTTCAAATGATAGGTTTGTGTCTTGTAGTAATTGAGATCT